>JBNKVZ010000038.1:0-31482 GCA_050299455.1 Thalassospira sp. | reverse complement strand
CGCGGCCCAGATAAAGCACATCCCGCGCATCGGAAATATTGATCGCCAGTTTACGAATTTCCTCGTCATGATGCAGAATTTCCGCAACCTGCTTGGGCAGCTCTGTTAAGGCACCAACAATCCCGGATTCTTCGCTGGCCGAAAGGGTCCCGTTTTCGCGGCCAATCGTCACAGCCAGACAAGCCAGCACCGTTAGCTGGGTTGTAAAGGCCTTGGTTGAGGCCACGCCAATTTCCGGCCCGGCATAGGTTTGCAGCACAACATCGCTTTCACGCGAAATGGTGCTTTCCGGCACATTCACAATGGACAGAATTTTCTGACCCTGGGATTTCGCATAACGCAAGGCGGCCAGCGTATCGGCCGTTTCACCAGACTGCGAAATAAACAGGGCAATGCCCCCTTTGGGCATCGGCGGGCAGCGATAGCGAAATTCCGATGCGACATCCACATCAACACCCAGCCCGGCATACCGTTCGATCCAGTGTTTGGCGACCAGACCGGCATAAAACGAGGTGCCACAAGCCACAATCGTTAACCGGGTGGCCTCGCCAATATTAAAGGGCATATCGGGCAGTTTGATGCTGCGGGTGGCCGGGTTGATGAAGGAATGCAGCGTATCGCCAATCACGGCGGGCTGTTCAAAAATTTCCTTCTGCATGAAATGGTTATAGTTACCCTTGCCGGTCATGGCCCCGGAAACCGCCGAAAGTTTGATCTCGCGGGTGACATCATTATCATGCTCGTCACGGACCTGCACGCCATCACGGCGCAATTCTACCCAGTCGCCTTCTTCCAGATAAATCAGGCGGTTGGTCAGGTGTGAAAGCGCCAGCGCATCCGACCCCAGATACATTTCACCATCACCCAGGCCAACGGCCAGCGGGGTTCCGCGCCGTGCGCCAAAAATGACATCATGCTGGCCGGCAATGATAATCACCAGGGCAAACGCCCCCTCGATGCGATGCAGGGTTTCCTGCACCGCTTCACGCGGCGATTTACCCTGATCAAGAAAATCCGATACCAGATGCACCACCACTTCGGTATCGGTATCAGAGGCAAATTTCCGCCCCTTGGCGGTTAGTTCCGCCTTAAGCGAGCGGAAATTTTCGATGATGCCATTATGAACCACCGCCACCTTGCCATCGGTATGCGGGTGAGCATTATTTTCGGTTGGCACACCATGCGTTGCCCAGCGGGTATGACCAATGCCGACATCCCCCGCCAGCGGGCTATCTTTCAATCGATCCGCCAGATTAACCAGCTTGCCCTCGGCCCGGCGGCGTTCAATTTTGCCATTGACCAGGGTCGCAATCCCGGCGGAATCATAACCGCGATATTCCAGGCGTTTCAGCCCGTCCAGAATACGCTCGCTCACCGTGTCCTTACCAATAATGCCGATAATGCCGCACATATGCCGTGTCTTTCCCTAAAAAATACCGGTCAACGCCGCCCCAGGGCGACGATCGCCTGTCATTTCGTCCAATATTCGTTAAAAGCCGCCTGGCAGGTTATGCCTTGCCAGTCAGGGCGCGCATTTTTTCGCGAAACTTTGCCGCCCAGCCCGGTTTTTCGGTTTTTTCCGCCCGCACCAGCACCAGCGCATCCGCCGCAACCTCACCGCCCAGCGTGCTGCCGGCCGCGACAATCGCCCCATCGCCAATCGTGACCGGGGCGACCAAGGCGCTGTTGGACCCAATAAAGGCCCCGGCCCCAATGTTGGTTTGGTATTTCTGGAACCCATCGTAATTGCAGGTAATGGTGCCCGCCCCGATATTGGCCTTTGCCCCAACACGGGCATCGCCGATATAGGACAGGTGATTGACCTTGGCCCCGTTTTCGATGGTGGATTTTTTAACTTCGACAAAATTGCCAATCCGCGCACCTTCGCCAACATTCGCACCAGGGCGCAGGCGGGCATAAGGGCCAATATCGGCCATATCGGCAATCTCGCAGCCTTCAAGATGGCTAAACGCCTTAATGGTTACATTATCGCCAACGCGCACGCCCGGCCCAAATACCACATGGGGTTCAATCACCACATCGCGACCAATTTGCGTGTCGGCGCATAAAAACACCGATTTCGGGTCCACCAGTGTCGCACCATTATTCATAGCCGTTTCACGCAGGCGGTTTTGCATCAATTCTTCGGCCACGGCCAATTGTGCGCGGGAATTCACCCCCAGGGTTTCTTCCTCTGCCACGTCAACGGCAATGCAACTGCGCCCGTGATCCCGGGCCACCGCCACCGCATCGGTCAGGTAATATTCGCCCTTGGCATTTTTATTGCCAATCGCATCGAGCAATTCCACAATCCCGTCGGCGGCAAAGCACATGACCCCGGAATTGCAAAAATCAATGCGGCGTTCGGCATCGGTGCATTCCTTGTCTTCGATAATCGAAATCAGCTCGCCGGTATAAGGGTCGGTCGACAGGCGGCCATAACCGGTCGGGTCTGCCGGGGTAAAGCCCAGCACCGCCACCGCATGCGCCCCATCGCGCCGCGCGGCAATCAACCGTTCCAGCGTTGCGGTGGTAAAAAGCGGGCTATCCCCATACAGCACCAGCACATCGCCGCGGGCCTCTTCCAGGGCATTGCGGGCTGCCAGCACGGCATGGGCGGTGCCCAGGCGGTCGGTCTGTTCAAATGTCGGGTGCGGTGCCACGGCCTTTTGCAGGTCGGGCATATCTGGCCCCACCACGACCAGGGTTTGCTGGGCATCCAGCGAACGGGCCGCATCAATCACATGGTTGACCATCGGTTTACCGGCAATTTTATGCAAAACCTTGGGCTGCGCGCTTTTCATCCGCGTTCCCATACCCGCCGCAAGGACAACCACACTTAATGATCCAGACATTTAAAATCCCTTGTTTCCGTGCGCCAATCATTCCCGCCAGGCGGGCCGAGCCGTAAATTAACATTGCAATGCAGCACTCCTAACGCAATTTGGCGCAATGCAAAAGCCCCGCCTGAATCACGTTTTGTAACCTGATGTTAGCAGATGTTACAGATTGTTAATGCGCCTTGTTATTGTTGCGGGAATTGCTACAGTCGGCCAGCACCTTTCGGTGTTTTAATCATGACAATTTTCAAGGAAGCGCCCATGACCCATTTCATCCTGTTTGACCTCGACGGCACCCTGATCGACGGCGTGGATGACCTTGTCATGGCAATGAACCAGCTTCTCGCCCAACAGGGCCTTGCCGCCCTGACCCGGAGCGACCTCGAACCCATGCTGGGCGATGGCGCACGCATGTTAACCAAGCGCGCCTTTGCTGCCCGTGATCAGTCGCTTGAGGATGATGCACTGGAAGCGGCCTATAACAGGTTTGTCTCCCTTTATGAGGCGACAGGATACCGCGATACATATTTGTATCAGGATGCCGAAGCCACCCTGCGCCAATTGCATCAGGATGGCTGGAAAATCGGCCTGGCGTCGAACAAACCGACCAAACCCTGCCGCGAGATCCTGTCTGTTTTGCGCATTGACGATATCTTCAGTGTCATTGCCGGGGGCGATGCCACCGATGTGCGCAAACCCGATGGCGGGCATTTGGCCTTTGCCCTGGATAAAATGGGATATGACGCCGCCAAGGGCGATGATGCCGTGATGGTTGGCGATCACGCCAATGACATCAACGCCGCCCGCGCCATCAATATTGCCGCCATTGCCGTTGCCTTTGAAGTGGACGATACCAAGGCCCGCAGCCTGGGCGCAGACGCGGTTTTAACCCGTTTTTCCCAACTGCCCGATGCCTTGAAAAAAATTGCCTGAAAAGGCCGCTTGACACCCCTCGCAACGCCCCTTATAACCCGCGCCACTGATCGGCAAAGCTCTGGTAATTAAAGGGCGATTTGCCGCTCGGGGCGTATAGCTCAGTTGGTTAGAGCGCTGCCTTCACACGGCAGAGGTCACAAGTTCGAATCTTGTTACGCCCACCATTCCCCCCAATACTGACATTGCGAAAGTAACTGCCAAATGTCCGCGCATTCGCACGGCTATGTTGCGCAGCATTTTGTCGTGTTATTCCCCCTGCGGCACATCCCATCAACGAAAACAGGCTGCCCCAAAAGGAACAGCCTGCTGTGTCATATTGATACTGCCACACAAGGATGGATCAGTGACTATCCTTGGGAATTTCCTTGCCACGACCGCCTAACAGGAAGTCGAAATCGGCCCCTTTATCCGCGCCAATAACGTGGCTGTAATAAAGCGAGGCATAGCCGCTGGTCGGGACCGGCACTGTGGTTTCCCAGGCCGCCAGACGGCTGGCAATTTCGTCATCGGGCACATCAAGATGCAGGCGACGGTTGGGGACATCCAGTTCGATCATGTCGCCATTTTGCACAATTGCCAGCGGGCCACCGGCGGCGGCTTCGGGCGATGTGTGCAACACAACGGTGCCATAGGCCGTGCCGCTCATGCGGGCGTCCGAAATACGCACCATGTCGGTTATGCCCTTACGCAGCACCTTGGGCGGCAGGCCCATATTGCCCACCTCGGCCATACCGGGATAACCCTTGGGGCCGCAGTTTTTAAGGACCATGATGCAGTTTTCGTCGATATCAAGGCTTTCGTCGTTAATCTTGGCCTTGTAATCGTCGATATCTTCAAACACCACGGCACGGCCACGGTGGGTCATCAAATGCTCGGATGCAGCTGATGGCTTCAACACGGCCCCATTGGGGGCAAGGTTGCCCTTAACCACGGCAATACCGCCATGCTGGGTCAATGCCTTTTCAAACGGCAAAATCACATCGTCGTTCCAGTTGCGCACCTCGGCGACCTGGTCCCACATGGTTTCGCCCGAAACCGTGATGGCATCCTTGTGGATTTGGCCAGCCTCGGCCAGGGCCTTGATGACGACGGGCAAGCCGCCGGCATAGAAGAATTCTTCCATCAGATATTTGCCGGAGGGCTGCAAATTCACGATGGTCGGAATATCACGGCCCAGACGGTCCCAGTCATCCAGCGTCAGATCAACGCCCAAACGCCCGGCAATCGCCAAAAGGTGGATCACTGCGTTGGTGGAGCCCCCAATCGCCCCATTCACGCGAATGGCATTTTCAAATGCCTGTTTGGTCATCACGTCAGACGGCTTCAAGTCATCCTTGACCATCTGCACAATACGACGCCCGGTGAGATGCGCCATCACACGACGGCGGCTATCAACCGCCGGGATGGCCGCATTGCCCGACAGGGCCATGCCCAATGCCTCGGCCATGCTGGCCATGCTCGATGCCGTGCCCATCGTGTTGCACGAACCCGGCGAACGCGACATGGCCATTTCGGCTTCCAGGAAATCCTCCCGGCTCATCTTGCCGGCCTTGATGGCCTCCGACATTTGCCACAATGCCGTGCCGGAACCGACGCGCTCGTTGCGGAACCAGCCATTGAGCATCGGTCCGCCGGAGACGACGATGGCCGGGATGTCGACCGAAGCGGCTCCCATCATCAGCGCCGGGGTGGTCTTGTCGCAACCAACCATCAGCACCACACCATCAAGCGGGGTGCCGCGCAGGGCTTCTTCCACATCCATCGCACACAGGTTACGGAACATCATCGCCGTGGGGCGCAGGGTGCTTTCGCCGGGCGAAAAAACCGGAAATTCCAGCGGCAAACCGCCCGCTTCATAAATGCCGTGTTTGACCCGTTCGGCAAGGTCGCGCAAATGGGCATTACACGGGGTTAGCTGCGACCAGGTATTGCAAATACCAATCACCGGTCGGCCATCAAACAGATCGGCGGGTAGCCCCTGATTTTTCATCCAGCTGCGGTGATAGATATTATCCTTGCTGGTGCCGCCGAACCAACCCTGGGACCGCAATTTACGCGGCCAGGCTGCGGGTTTGAAGGTGCTCATGCCCGGTCTCCTGAGTTTATGGGAAACACCGGCAATTCATTGCCGGTGGTCCGGGCACGCAATGCGCCCGGAAAATAAGCCAAACGGTTTAAAAACGCGGCAGGTTTCACGTCAAATGTGCGGTTGTAATGCCGCATTTTTCCGGGTTTTGGTCCGTTTTGTATCGTGGTCAATTCTTTAGGCCTTGTTCTTGTTATAGACATCGAAAATCACGGCAGCGAGCAACACCAGGCCCTTAATGACCTGCTGCCAGTCAATACCAACACCGACAATCGACATCCCGTTATTCATGACGCCCATGATCAGGGCGCCAACGACAGCGCCGATAATTTTACCGACACCGCCAGACATGGACGCGCCACCAATAAAGACGGCCGCGATCACATCAAGCTCAAAGGCAATGCCCGCTTTGGGGGTTGCCGTATTCAGACGGGCGGCAAAAACCAGCCCGGCCAGCCCCGCCAGCATGCCCATATTGGCAAAGGTCAAAAAGGCCAGCTTGCGGGTATTGATGCCCGAAAGCTGGGCGGCCTTTTCATTGCCCCCCATCGCATAAATGCGACGGCCAATGGTGGTGCTGTTGGTAACAAAGGTGAAAATCGCAATCAGAACCGCCATCACGATCAGCACATTGGGCAAACCGCGATAGGTGGACAGCAGATACGCGATATAAAGAATGGCAAGACCTGCAATAGCATGTTTGGCCGCAAAAAACGCTATCGGTTCTTCGACTGCGGCAAAACGGGCCTGCTTGGCACGTGAGCGCAAGCCCAGCACGGGCAAAATAACCGCCACGGCAACGCCGATCAGCATCGAAAACACATTAAAGCGCCCGTCGATCATGCCGCTAAAAATATCGGGCACAAACCCCGATGACATCAGCTGAAAGTTTGACGGAAACGGCCCGACCGATGCACCGCCCAACAGGGTCAAAGTCAGACCACGAAAAACCAGCATGCCTGCCAGGGTCACGATAAAGGACGGAATGCGCCAGTAAGCCACCCAATAGCCTTGCGCACAGCCAATCAGCGCGCCAACAATCAGACAGGCGGGAATGACAATGAATGTCGGCAAATCCCACTGCACCGCCATCACGGCGGCCAAAGCCCCGATAAAGCCAACAACCGAGCCCACAGACAGGTCGATATTGCCGCCGACAATCACCAGCAGCATTCCCACCGCCATGATGATGACATAGCTATTTTGCAAAAACAGGTTGGTCAGATTGACCGGCTTCATCAAGACGCCATCGGTCAGATACTGAAAGAAAGCCATGATCGCGATCAGGGCCAGAACCATGCCATATTCACGCATATGGGTGCGCAGGTAGTAGCTGATATTTTTGCTTGAAGTATCACTCATTGGTCCGTCCTCACCCCTTCAGGATCATGTGCATGATCTTTTCCTGGCTGGCATCGCATGCGGCCAGTTGCCCTTTCATTTCGCCCTCATTCATCACATAAATGCGGTCGCACATACCCAGAAGTTCCGGCATCTCCGACGAGATCATGATGACCCCTTTGCCGTCGGCTGCCAGTTGATTGATAATGGAATAAATTTCGTATTTCGCCCCGACATCGATGCCGCGTGTCGGCTCGTCAAGGATCAGCACCTCAGGCCCGGCAAACAGCCATTTTGACAGAACCACCTTTTGCTGGTTCCCGCCCGACAGATTGACCACCTTCTGCGCAACATTGGGGGTGCGGATATTGATTTTCTGGCGGTAATCCTCGGCCACACCGCGCTCCGCCCCGTCATTTAACACACCGTGTTCCGACACACCGGGCAAATTGGCCAGGGTAATATTGGTGGTAATGCTTTCATCAAGGATCAGGCCCATTTCCTTGCGGTCTTCGGTCACATAGGCCAACCCGGCCGCAATCGCCCGCTGCACGGTTGAAACATCAACCGACTTGCCGTGCATCAGCACATCCCCACTGATATTCCCCCCGTAAGAACGGCCAAAGATGCTCATGGCAAGTTCGGTACGCCCCGCCCCCATCAGGCCCGCAATGCCCACAACCTCGCCTGCCGCAACATCGATATTAACGTTTTTGATCAGTTGCTGTGTCGGATGCAGCGGATGGTAACAGGACCAGTCGCGCACCTGCATGATTGTGTTGCCGATATGGGGGCTACGCTCCGGATAGCGATGCGCCATATCGCGCCCGACCATATCCTTGACGATGTCATCCTCGCTGATATCGTCTTCATGGCAATCCAGCGTTGAAACCGCCTTACCATCGCGAATAACCGTAATACGGTCGGCAACCCGGCTGATTTCATTAAGCTTGTGCGAAATCAGGATCGACGTAATGCCCTGATTGCGAAACTCGATCAAAAGGTCGAGCAACTTTTGACTGTCATTTTCCTGCAAGCTCGATGTCGGTTCGTCCAAAATCAGAAGTTTCACTTCCTTGGACAGGGCCTTGGCAATTTCAACAAGCTGCTGCTTGCCCACACCGATATTGGTTACCAGCGTATTGGGGGCTTCGCGCAGGCCGACCTTGGCCAAAAGTTCGGTTGTCCGGGCAAATGTCTTGGGCCAGTTGATAACGCCATGTTCCGACAATTCATTGCCCAGGAAAATATTTTCCGCAATCGACAGCAGCGGCACCAGGGCCAGTTCCTGGTGAATAATGATAATACCGCGATCCTCGCTATCGCGGATATCGCGAAAAGACTGAATTTGATCATCAAACAGAATATCTCCTTCATAGGTTCCATGCGGATAAACCCCGCTTAGAACCTTCATCAAGGTCGATTTTCCGGCACCATTTTCGCCACACAGGGCATGGATTTCGCCCCGCTTTACCTTCAGGTTCACATCATCAAGCGCCTTCACACCAGGGAAGGTCTTTGTGATATTGCGCATCTCCAGGATGGTATCCATCCGGTCCTCCCGCATGCCGGGCTATGCCGGCTCCCTTTTCAAAACGCGACCCGCAATCTTGTTTTGCGCGCCTGTTGCCGCCTGCTTTATCGGGCAGCTCTGGGTTCATTGACAAAAACGGGCGGCGTCTCATCACCGCCCGCTTCGCATTTCATGCTCGAGGCACTGTTACTTGATTTGATCCATCGTGTAGTAACCCGACCCCACCAGCACGCCTTCCCAGTTGGTTTTGTCAACCAGGACCGGTTCGAGCAGATAGGACGGAACCACCTTCACACCATTGTCATAGGTTTTGGTGTCGTTCACGGTCGGCTCTTTGCCGGCCAGCACGTCATTGACCATGTTAACGGTCACACGGGCCAGTTCGCGGGTATCTTTGAAAACGGTGGAATATTGTTCACCCGCCAGGATCGATTTGACCGACGGCAATTCGGCATCCTGACCGGTCACGATCGGCATTTTCATATCGCCAGAGCCATAACCAACACCCTTAAGCGAGGACAGAATACCAATCGACAGCCCGTCATAAGGCGACAGAACACCATCGATCTTGGCATCGGTATAATAAGCCGACAGCAGGTTATCCATACGGGCCTGGGCAACCGCACCATCCCAGCGCAGGGTGCCGACCTTGTCCATGCCCATCTGGCCGGACTTGATCACGATGGTGCCGTTATCAATCATCGGCTGAAGAACAGACATCGCGCCATTATAGAAGAAATAGGCGTTGTTATCGTCGGGCGAACCGCCAAACAGTTCCACATTATAAGGACCATCGCCGCGTGATGCGAGGCCATCAAGCAACGAATTCGCCTGCAACACGCCCACCTTGAAGTTATCGAAGGTCGAATAATAATCGACATCGCCGCTATCGCGGATCAGGCGGTCATAGGCGAAAACCTTGATCCCGGCTGCCTTGGCATTTGCCAGTGCGTTCGACAGGGTTGACCCGTCAATCGCGGCAATCACCAGCACATCAACGCCCTTCACAATCATGTTTTCAATCTGGGAAAGCTGATTGGGAATATCGTCTTCGGCATATTGAAGGTCGGTCTTATACCCGGCTTCTTCAAACTGCTTGACCATCGAATCGCCATCCGAAATCCAGCGGGCGGATGATTTGGTCGGCATGGCAATTCCGACATAGCCTTTATCGGCTGCAAAAGCGGCAGACATGCCAAAACCACCCGGCATGGCCGGGGCAAAGGTTGCGGCTGCACCAAAGGCAATGCCGGCCAAAACGGCACTCAGACGTTTCATTATATTTTCTCCCTAATTACGCGGCGACGCGTGGCACCTCCCTTTAGGCAAGGGTCCCTTATGCCGTTTCAACCGCGTCGCGTTCTCGTTCATCGCGAGCACCATTTTTTTATGGCACCGGCCGCGCAATATTCGGTCGCTTTGCCATAACATTCAAATAATGAAAACTGAAGATTGCATATCAATTATGATATATCCTAAATTCACACCCAAAGACGCCCAGGTTGTGGAGCCACACCATATGACAAATACCCCCGCTAACCCCGACATGACACCGGCGCAAACCCTGCTGTCGGGAACGGGTAACCTGTTTAAACGCGGCTTAAAAATCAGCCATTTGCGCATGATTGTCGCGATGGAGGAAACCGGCCAGATCAGCCTTGCGGCAGCCATGCTCAAAACGTCGCAACCGGCGGCATCGCGCCTGCTATCGGAAATGGAGGACATGCTGGGCACACGTTTGTGCGAACGTGGGGCGCGCGGTGTTGAAATGACCAGTGCCGGCCGTGCCCTGGCCCAGCGTGCCCGCACCATGCTGATTGAAATGCGCGAGGCCGAACGCGAGATCGAGGATATTAAAAATGGTGGCGGCACCGTTTTCATTGGCGCGGTAACAGCCGCCGCCGTTGACCTGGTGGTGCCGGTGGTGCGCGATATTCAATCGCGCAATGCCCGGTTCGAGGCGCAGGTCGCCATCGGCCCGTCACATATCCTGATCAAAAGCCTGCTGGCCGGTGAATATGACTTCATCATTGGCCGGGTGCCCCAGGATGTTGATCCGCGCCTGTTCAATATTTGGCAAATTCGCAGCGAAAAGATCCGCCTTCTGGTGCGCAAGGACCACCCCCTATTGGCCCATAACCCGGTCACATTGGCGCAACTTGCCCAATATGAATGGATTTTGCCGCCCCCAGGCAACCTGATGCGCCGCACGATCGAGGATGTGTTTATGGCCCAAAACCTGCCCCTGCCGCATTCCGGGCTGAATACCGCATCGCTGCTGGTCACCCTTGCCGCCATCATGGATAGCGACGCCATCGCCCCAATGGCCGAGGAAGTCACCACCCTGTTAACGCGCGGCGGGGCCATTACCGAACTACCGCTAACAGAAACCATCGACATCAAACCCTACAGCCTGTTAACCGCTGCGGGCCATCGCCTGTCGCCTTCGGCCCAAATGATATCGGACCATATTCTGGCCCGCATCAAAGATCACAAACAGGCACCAGACAAGGCGGAACTTTAAACTACCTTGTTGTGCCAAATACCGCGCCGGGCTTGTCGCGGCGGCCCCAAACAGGTATATTCGGGGCCTCTCCTTTATGTGCCAAAGCACTGCGCGAAAAATGATACGCGCAAAGGGAACCCGTGTGTTCAGACCATAAAACACGGCCCGCAAATCCCCCAATTCATCCATTTTCAAAACGTGCCTTTATGGCGGCCCGGCTTATTCGGGCGGGTCATTGGCATGCGGCACATTGCGGCCCAAAAACGCTTTGCCTTTAAAGGCCGCTTCTCGCAGGAGATTTCCATGTCATCAACTTTCCCTGAAAACCTGATTATCCTGACCGGTGGGCCAGGTGCAGGTAAAACCACATTGATCAACGCCTTGCATAAACGCGGCTATCACACCAGCCCGGAAGTGGCCCGAAACGTTATTGAAACCCAGCAGGAAAATGGTGGCACCGCCCTGCCCTGGCGGGACAATGAAGCCTATTGTCAACTGATGATTCAAGGTTCCCTTCAGGCCTGGCAGGAAGGCATAAAGCACGCGGCTGCCCCTAAACCGGCCCCGATATTTTTTGATCGCGGCCTGCCCGATAGCCTGGCCCATCGCAGGCTATATCACTTGCCCCAGGACAGGGTCTTAATGAACGCCCTTGGCACCTGTCGCTATTGCCGGACGGTTTTTATGTTGCCGCCCTGGGCCGAAATTTACCAAACCGATACCGCCAGAAAACAGGACTTCGCCGAAGCCGTCAGAACCTATGACGTATTATATCAAACCTATTTGGACTGCCATTATGAACCTGTTGAAATTGAAAAGGCCCCGGTCGAACAACGGGTCGAACAGATCCTGACGCATCTATCCCTGTAATGCGCTGGCCTGGCGCAGATGCAAAATCGGAAACGGGTTGCCTTCGCCATCCGTTTCCGAACGATCAAAGACACCAAACCCCATGCGCTGATAAAACCCAACCGCTTGCGGGTTTTGTTCGTTCACATCAACCTCATTAACCTCGTGTGTTGTGAGGACATAGTCGACCAAAGCCCGGCCAATGCCCTTCCCCATCACATTTGGGGCAACAAACAGCATTTCAATGCGCTGTTTGGCAATGCCGATAAAGCCAATAATCGACCCGTTTTCATCCCGGATACAGAACAGGTCAACCGCATCAAAATACTGATCCCGGATCAAATCGCGCAAACGCAGAATATCATTTTCAACCAGAAAGAAATGCGTGGCGCGCACCGAACTTTCCCATAATGAAATCAGCTCATTATAGTCTTTGGGACCGGCTCCTGAAATCTGCATATTGACAGCCTTTGACCTTCTCATTAATGCCCTGCCTCTCTTTACCGCACGGGGCACTTCTTCTCGATAAAAATCTTTATTCACGCCATCAGCTTGCCGCAAAGCGTCGCCATATGGTGCCGCCTTGAGCAGGGAATATGAATATCAATGCAATTGCCTTATCCATCGAACCTTGTTGTCGTCACCGGCGGCCCCGGTGCTGGCAAGACCACACTGATCAATGCCTTGAATGAGCGCGGATATGAAACCAGCCCGGAGGTTGCCCGAAACGTTATTGAAACCCAAAAAGAACGCGGCGGTACCGCCCTGCCCTGGCAGGATAATGATGCCTATTGCAGGCTCATGACGCGCGGCGCCATTCGGGCCTGGCAAGATGGCATGGCCCAGGACCCGGCACCGGTATTTTTTGACCAGGGCCTGCCCGATATTCTTGCCCATCGGCGGTTAGGCAAACAGCCCGAAGACAAAGCCTTAAAGCAGGCCCTTGAAACCTATCGCTACCGGCGGACGGTTTTTATTTTGCCGCCCTGGGCCGAAATTTACAAAACCAACGATACCCGATCACAAAACTTCGCCGAGGCCGTCAAAAGCTATGTGGTTTTGTACCGGACCTATCTTGAATGTGGTTATGAGCCGATCGAAATACGTAAAGGCCCGGTCGAACAACGGGCCGCACAAATACTGGCGCGGCTAAAGCTGTGACCTTCTAAAACAAAAACAAACGAAACGAGCAAACCATGAAGAACCCCATCTGCCGCACGTTATGTGCCGCAGCCCTGTGCCTAGGCAGCTTTCTCCCTGCCAGCGGCATCGCCGCCTGTTATGACTGGCCATTACGCCAGCGCGGCGGCGAATATGCCTATGATGGCGATACCATTTATGTGCAACTACCCGGCCTGCCAGGCGAAATTGCCAAAATGTCGGTTCGGGTTCGCGGCGTTGACACCCCGGAAATTCGCGGCAAATGCGCCAGCGAAAAAGAACTGGCCAACAAGGCACGGGATTATGCCCGCCAAAGCCTGAAACAGGCGCGAAAGGTGGAGTTTTGCGAACCCGAATGGGGCCGCTATGGCGGGCGCGTTGTGGCATCGGTCCGCATTGATGGCCGCGCACTTGACCAGGATTTGATCCATGCCGGCCTTGCCCGCCCTTATGATGGCAAAACCAAACGCGCACCGTGGTGCAATTAACTTAAAGACAACAGGCGTTGGCACACAAAACCCGGCGAAGCACAATGCCGCCGGGTTTTGTATTTCATAAGATAAGATGCAACCGGGATATCAGAAATTGCCCGGGGCACATTGCAGGCAGGTCAGGCCCAGATCGCGCCATTTATCCACCACAGACTGGCGATCATCAACCACCAGCCAGGGGGCAAAACCATCCGCCTTGATCTGATGCAACAAATCTTCTTTCACATCCTCGTCACTGCGATGGTCGGCATCTTCCGGACGCAGATACACGCCATCAAACGGAATTTCATGCGCCTTCAACCAGGCTTCGGTGCGTCCGCGCCAGCCTTCGGGGCGGCCGGTACAAATAACAATCGCCTGTCCCGTGCCATGCAAAATGCGCAACAGGCGTTCAATATCGGCGACCGGTGCGGTATGATCCATCGCATCAAAAAAGGCATCCCAGTATTTTACCGGGCCATGCACCAGATGCCCCAACGCATCGGCATCAAATTCGGCCAATGTGCCATCCACATCAAATACCACCGCCGGGCGTGGCGCGGTTTCTGATCCCGATTTTTCCATAAGGCTGTGTGTCATTAGGCGGTTTCCTGACCGTTATCGTCTTTCGGATGGTCCAGTTGCTGGTACTCCCAGCGGCCATCCACAGGTGTAAAAAGAAAAGGTGTCGCATTCAAAATGCGCGGGCCATCGGCCGAAAAGCCGGTTAAATGCAAAATGCAGCGCATAACGCCGGAATGCGCGACAATCAGGGTAAAGCCCTGCTCCGCATCATGATCGGCCAGCGCAATATTCAGTGCATGGCAAACCCGTTTGCACATATCGTTAAATGGCTCGCCAGCAGGTGGTGTCTCAAAACGCGGGCAAATATCGGTTACCGGGCGCCCTTCCAGGTCGCCCCAATGCCGTTCGCGCAAACCGGGCAGCAAGGTTGGTGCCTTGCCGGGCATTGCCAGTTCGGCAGTATGGCGCGCGCGGTGTTGCGGGCTGGCATAAACCGCACGCCACGGCCATTCTGCCAGCAGGGGGGCCGCCGCACGGGCCTGTTTTTCGCCCGTTGCATTCAGGGGCACTTCGGTTGAACCGGCAATAACGCCGGTTCGGTTGGCTTCGGTTTCGCCGTGCCGCATAAAAACAAACGGCACGGCTGGCATATCATAATGCCAATAGGGAAAAATCATGTATCACGCCTTAAAGATAAAACCGGTCCGACAGCTGTAACCGGCCTTCAAACCCTTCCACAAGGCCGAATTCCTCGGGCTGGGTGCAAAATAACGGCACAATCTGCAGCGCATGGCAGGCCTGTGCCACCTCGACCACGTCACTCAGCCGCGGATGCACGTTCCAGCGATGGAACTCGCCCTTCCCCTCGCCTACCAGGCGACGGGCGGTTTCGGACATATGGCCGGTATAAATAATTTTCGCATCCCGGCCCAACCGGCCCTGTGCCTGCCATTTGCGGCTAATCTCGCCTGCCGCCCCCTTGGTTCCACACGGGGAATGGCACAATAACAGGCGGGCATCGGGGTTAAATTCACGGGCCTTTGCCGATAGGCGTCGTAAATCGGCAATGGCATCATCCTGAACAAAGTCACGCCCGCCCGATGCCAATACCTGCTGAACCCGGCCAAAACACCGCATATCCATCGCCCAGTCGGTAAAACCATGCCGTTCAAACAACAGGGCCATTTCTGCCGCCCGGCCACTGGGGGGGACCGGAAACAGAATTTGCCCGTCATAACCGCCAACAGCGCCTAACAAGCTCTCGATCCGATCGCGCTGCGACATATTATACATGCCGTAAGAGGCATCGCATAAAACCGTCGCGGCATCGGGGGCCTGATCATATAAAAAATAGTCCGATTCCGTGCTGATATCGCCGGTATAAAGCACCCCGCCCGCCACATCGAAATGCAACCACACCCCGCCAAAGGCATGGCCGGTGCGCCCGGTGGTAACGGTGACACCATCGACCTGAATTTCGCCAAAGGGGGGCAACAGGTTCACATCCGCGCCCGATGGCAGGGATTTTGCCGTAACTTCGGTACAATAAATCGGCAAGCCCGCCTCAATCGCATAGCGGGCCGCCCCGATATGGTCGATATGGTCATGGGTGATGAAAACGGCGTTAACTTTGGTCAGCCAGGCCGGGTCAAAACCCGGTTCGCTTTCCAGGCCATCGCCGCAATCAAGCAGCCAGCGCCGGTTTAAAAAATCCAGCCGAATGCAGGCCGGGGCCTTTTCCCCCAGACCGGATAAAATACGAACACCCGCCGCCATTATGCTGCCTCCTGGCGCGAAAAGACCCAGCCATCGCGCACGGATAGGGAAATATTGTCGCCAATGCGGGCGCGATAATCATTATAAACCGGCAATGCATGGCCATTCGCAAGGCGAACAGCCAAACGAAAACGCCCGCCCAGATACACACAATCCTCGACTTTGCCGGCAAGCGTTCCGTGTCCATCGACCCGGATGTCTTCGGGCCGCAAACACAGGCCCAGTGTGTCATTCTCGCCCGTCCGCATGGCAATCTTGGTGCAAATACGCGCCGAAATATCCGCATCTCCCAGCCGCACGGCACAGCGGCCATTATCCTGTACGGTAATATCCCCCACCGGCAGCACCGCCCCGGCCCCGACAAAGCCCGCCACCATCTGGTCGCTGGGTTCGCGATACAGGGTTTCGGGGGCCGCCATCTGGCGAATATGCCCGCCATCCATCACGGCGATCCGATCCGCCATTGCCATGGCTTCGGCCTGATCATGGGTAACGTAAATCATGGTTGCACCCGTGCGACGGTGAAAATCCAGAAACGCCTCCTGCATGGTTTCACGCAAATGCACATCCAGATTGGCCAGGGGTTCGTCTAACAACACCGCGCGCGGTTCCATCACCAGGCACCGCGCCAGGGCGACACGCTGGCGTTGCCCGCCGCTCAGTTCCGATGGCGAACGATCGGCATATTTCTCCAGCGATACAATCGCCAGGGCATCGCGAATGCGCTGGTCCCGCTCCGCCCGCGACATTTTGCGCACTTCGAGCGGATAACCAACATTGCGCGCCACCGACATATGCGGCCACAAAGCATAGGACTGAAACACAATGCCAAGATTGCGGTCTTCCGGCGCGACCATCTGGCGCGCGGCCCCATCGGCCACCACCTGGCCTGCCAGCGAGATTGTGCCATCATCGGGTTCTTCAAACCCGGCCAGAAGGCGCAGCAAGGTGGTTTTGCCACAGCCCGATGGCCCTAACAGGGCAACAAATTCACCATCGGCAATGTCCAGCGACACATTATTGACCGCCCGGTAATCGCCAAACTGTTTGGTCACATTGCGCAAATTTATGACTGCCACGGTATCACTCCCTTGGGCAGATGACGCGAGGCCAGTTGAAAACCGGTCATCAGGGCAATAACAACCCCCACCACCAGCACGGCCACCGCCGATGCCAGGACACTATCGCCACTGTCATCAAGGTTAAAAATCAGAACACCCAGCGTTTCATTCCCCGCCGACCACAACAGGGCCGACACGGTCAGTTCGTTAAACGCTGTTAAAAACACCAACAATGCCCCGGCCGCCGCCGCAGGTGCCGCCAGCGGCAATAAAATATCGCGCAGGCGACGCCCCAGCCCGGCACCGCAGGCTTGGGCGGCTTCTTCCAATGCCGGGTCAAGCTGCATGAAACTGTTCATCACCGGGCGCAGCGCAATGATTAAAAACCGCGCCAGATAGGCGACAAAGATAATCGCCAGCGTGCCATACAGGCTGATATTGAGCACCGGAATGCGAATGAACAGCAAGATACAGGCAATCGCCAACACCACACCGGGCAAGGCATAGGGAATTTCGACCAACAGATTAACCAGCTTGGTCAAGCGTGTCGGGCGACGCACAATCACATAGGCCAAAGGCAGGCAAATGCCGACCAGCACAATCGCCGCCCCAACCGACAAAAGCAGGCTGTTATGAAAGGCGCGGATGGTCGCGGGCTGCACAAACAGGACCTGATAAAAGGCATCGAAGCTGAAATTGTCAAATCCCAGGCGCACACCAAAGGCCGGCACCAGCGATGTTGCCACCAATGCCATAAGCGGCACCACCAAAATAGCCACCAGCACGGCCCACAACACGATTTCAACAATCAGGCGGCGGCTTCCAAGGCGAATATCAAGCGGCCGACCGACAACACCCATCAGGCGATAATCACGTTTGCCCAACAAACGATGATGCAACAACACGCCAATGACAGCGATCGCCCCAATCAACATCGCCAGCACCGAAACCTCGCCCAATGCGGCGGGGCCAAAGCTGGATAGTTTCCGGTAAATCAGGGTTGGCAAGGTAATGTAATTACCCGGAATGCCCAGCATCGCCTGGATACCGAAATTACCCAATGCCGTGACAAAGGCCATGGCTGTGCCCGCAATCAGGCCAGGGCTGGTCAGCGGTAAAATCACCTGCCACCACAAACGGCCACCGCGTGCGCCGGCCAGCCGTGCGGCCTCGACCTGTTCGCGGGGGAGCAGGCGCAAATTGGCGCGCAGGGTTAAAAACACGATCGAGGCATGCTGAATCCCTAACAAAAGCGCAATCCCCTCCGCCGAATAAAGCGGCTGGGGGGAGCCCAATGCCGGGGCCATGCCAATGGCGTTCAAAAGTGCACTGCTGGGCCCGGTCAATTGCACCCAGGCAAGGGCGGTAATTTGCGGCGGGATCATCATCGGAATCATAAAGCAAAAAACCAGGGCTGCCTTGGCCCGGATATCTGTTAACGCCACCAAAAAGGCAAATGCCCCGCCAATCAGCACCGAAATAACGGTGCCCAAACCGGCGGTATACAGGCTATGTGCGGTCGCCCGCCATGTCTGGCTGCTTTCTGCGACATCGCGCAAATGATCCAGGCTGGGTGCGCCCTGCACAAACAGGCCTTCCGCTGCCAAACGCAGCATGGGCAAAACCGATATAAAAATGACCGGCACGAACAGCAAAGGCAGCAACCGGTCCGAAAACCGGTTGCTTCCCATTTGTCCGCCAGATGCAGCCAGCCAGCGTCCGACAGCCTGCATTATTCAGCCCCAAACATCTCGGCGAACTTTTTCTTGTTCGCGTCTGCATTTTTCAGGGCAACAGCCGGGTCAAACGCCATCAGTTTGATGTCCTTGCGCGCCGGGAAACCCGCCGGCGGGTCCATGTCATTGCGCGCCGGGATATAACCCATTTCCTGCACCAGTTTCTGGCCCTTTTGCGACAGCACAAAATCAACGAATTTGTGCGCAGCATCGACATGCTTGGCGGTTTTCAAAATCGCAACCGGTTCGGTCACATAGGTGACACCTTCGCTGGGGAACACAAAATCCACCGGCGACCCCTGGGCCTTGCCACGCAGGGCGAGAAAATCAACAACAACACCATAAGGCTTCTCGCCCGAGGCAACGGCCTTGAATGTGCCGCCATTCCCGCCCTGGGCACGGGCATTGTTATCGGCCAAGGCCTGGTAATAATCCCAGCCCAGATCCGGGTTTTGCGTCAGCGTTGAAAGCGTAATCAACGCCGCGCCCGAATAAAGCGGGCTGGGCATGGCGATCTGGTTTTTCAAGGCCGGATCGGCAAGGTCCTTCCAGGCGGTCGGTTTTTTGGAAACACCGGTATTATAAACAATGCCGGTGGTGATCAGCTTGGTGGAATAATAATACCCGTCGGCATCATAAAGGGCCGGGTCATAGGCCTTGGCTTCCGGCGATTTATAAGCCTGAAGCTGACCCTGCTGTTTCATGCCTTCAAGGGTTACGGTATCGGCAATCAGCAGCACGTCCGGGCGCGGGTCACCGGCAGCAATTTCAGCCCCCAGTTTCGCCATCAGCTTGGTGGTGCCATCACGCACCCAATCCACCTCGACATCCGGGTAAGCGGCCTTGAAGGCATCGACAGTGGTTTGTGCATCCTGGTTGGGCTGGCTGGTATAAAGAACCAGTTTTTCGGCAGCCTGCCCCAGAACGGGCATCATCATTGTGGCGGATGCCACGGCAGCAAGAAGCACTTTACGCATCATAAATCCCCTGAAACGGTGAAACGCAATAAGGTTTCGAACGAAAATAACGTGAGGGGGACGCTACCGATATTTTCATAACAGTTGTGTGACAAAGCTAAGAATTAATTGTTTCAGCCGTGTTTTCGGGCTTCTCAGCGGGTTTTTCACATCGCTATAATTACCTTAAAGCGAAACACAACTTTCGTACGAAATTAAAAAGGTTTACCGATGCCCCGTCCCGTGCCCATTGAAAATCGCCGCGATCGCATTGTCGCCCTGGTCAAAAGCTGCGGCTTCATGGCTGTTGAAGAATTGGCACACAGATTCAATGTATCGGTGCAAACGATTCGCACCGATCTTCGCGACCTGCAGGAACAAGGACGGATTTTTCGCCGGCATGGCAAGGCGGGTCCCGCCCCGGTACCGGACAATACAAGTTATGAAAATCGCGAGGTCTGGAATCGCAGTGGCAAACTTGCCCTGGCAACGAAGCTGACAAACCTGATTCCGGAAGGCTGCACCCTTGCCATTGGCACAGGCACAACCGCCGAACTTGCAGCACAAAGCCTGTCGCTGCATCGCAATCTAACGGTGCTTACCAACAATATTCATGTTGTTATGACGTTGCAAAATGCGCCCGGCGTTACCTTGCGGCTCTCGGGCGGTACGGTTCGCACCCGGGATCTGGATGTCATTGGTGCAGACAGCAGCGACTTTTTTGGCTGTTATCACGCGGACTTTGGCATTGTCAGTGTTGGTGGCATGACCCCAGAGGGCGACTTGATGGATTTTAACATGGACGAGGTCCGTGCACGCCGGGCCCTGGTACAATGTTGTGATCATGCTGTTTTACTGGTCGATGAACGCAAAATCGGCCGCAATGCCCTCTGCCGTGACGGGCATGCCAGCGATTTTCAAACCGTCATCCTCAATTCAGCCCCATCCGATGCCCTGCAAAAAAGGCTGGTTCAAAGCCGAACGGATGTGATTATCGCGCCATAACGCTCACTAACCTTGTGTCCGTAATCCCGTACAAGTTCCAACCCGCAAGACCTCACAGGGGATCCAAGATCATTTCTTTGGATACTGTCAGGTCGCGGGCGATATTCAGGCACTGATTAGGATCAACCGCAATCCAGCTGGCACTTTCGGTATCAAGCGGTTCGGAAACCACAATGACCTGATTGCCACGTTTACGGTAATAAAGCGTTGGCGGCTTGTCATCATTGGCATAGCGCACAGCGAACAGGCTGTCGCCGTCACTCAGGCAGGCGGTAAACCGGAACGGGGTGGTAATATCGTGGCGCTGCATCGCCGATTCCACGGTTTCAATCGCCTTGCGAATGGCACGACGGCTATCCGTTTCCAGCCCGAAACTCAGCATCAGATAAAAAATCAGCTCGCTATCGGTCGAGCCCTGCCGTGAACAATAATATTTGTCATCAATCAGGGCTTCCAGCTCACGCCGGACCAACTTGTAATCGCCAATCTGGCCGTTATGCATGAACAGATATTTATCAAACGCAAACGGATGACAATTTGACCGACTGGTCCCGGTGCCGGTTGAGGCACGAACATGGGCAAAAAACAGGCCGGATTCAATATTGTGCGCAATGGATTGCAGGTTGGCATCGTTCCAGGCCGGCAAAATTTCACGGTACAAACCGGGCGTACTGCGATGCCCATACCAGCCAATGCCAAACCCGTCACCATTGGTCGGCGTTTTGGCCTCTTCCGCGTGTAAACTTTGCGCCACCAACGAATGTTTGGGCTCAAACACCAGACTATCGAGGTAAACGGGCTCCCCGATATAACTCAACCAACGGCACATATCATCTCTCTCCCCGATTTCGCCTGATAATATCAGGATCAGGACGCTATCTATGCCGCCAAACTACAGTATGGTCAATGTTCTATAACGGTTTTAAAACCGATTTCAGCACATAACTGACATGCGATGCCTCATACTCGTCATCAAGGCTTCCCCGCCCGCGAATGGCATAATTCGGGGCTTGCAACGTGGCATAATTGACAAATCAATCCGGGTAACAGGAAAAAGGCTTGAAAATAGACAATAAAGCACTTGCCATGTTGGCAGATTGTCCGTATTTTCCGCGCCACAAAATGAGTCGTGCTGGTGTAGCTCAGCTGGTAGAGCGGCGCATTCGTAATGCGTAGGTCGTAGGTTCAAATCCTATCACCAGCACCATTTTGGCAATCAAAGACCCGTCAATGCCGGTTCGCCGTGCAAAGACGGTTTTTTTGTTTCTGCCAAAGGCAAATCCCCTCTCCCTTCGCACCCTCAGACGCATCAAAAGGCCCACAGGCCTGGGCTGGAACATGATGCCTGCGGCACCAAGATTGTGAGAGTTTACCACCAAAAGTGGAAACGGCTTTCACAAACGACATTCTCGCGCGTCAGCCATTAAAGCATGCCACCCAATTTAACCCATGATAATGCACACTACATACCGCCCATGCCCCGGAAACCGCCAAAAATAGAATCGTGACTGTCGCAAAATCAACCGCGTCTTCATCACACTGCCCAACACACATTATGGCAGACCCCCTGGACGGCGCAGAAACTCTGCACCGAACACAACTAAAAATTGTAAAATAAAAAATCATCACACTTTTATCTCTGACGCGTCATATTTGAAGAAGATTGCGACAAACAATTTTAAGTTGCATTCAATGTCAGGGGAGATTTGTGGTGGGCAATATTTATCACAGCAAAGTCAGTTTCAACCATTTTGGCGGTGAAACTTCGCAGCAATGTTGCGTGCCTAAATGGCATCGCAATGACGACCTTTTGAGCTATGACGATACCCACGCCCGCAACATACCCGGCGATACAACGCCCCATTTCCCATCAGACGACAGCCCAGCATCCCCATACACAAAACCCTCGACAAAGGCCCTGCAAAGAAAAGACGACCAACTACCATCTGAGGCATCCAAGCATGATGCGATTCTTGGCCCTGAAACGATCCAGCACAGCACGACGGGAGTACTCCCGACAACGATTCAAAACGTTTCGTCATTTCTGATACCGCCCACCCCACCAGCAGCGGTTTCGACAAATGGCAGTCAAACGCATGACGGCTTACATCTGACGACCTCTGATACGAATATCTGCAGCCGGGACCATCCGGGAAACGCTCAGGTCGCGGTCAGCACTTTACTTACCTACTGGCACAGCCAGGATCGCGTGCACGCATTTGGCGGCACCACATGCACGACGATCAGTATGGCTGCACGGTCGGGAGCATCTATCCCCGCGTCCTCTTCACTATCCTCGACGGAATCTTCTTC
This sequence comes from Thalassospira sp., assembly GCA_050299455.1. Classification (GTDB taxonomy): domain Bacteria; phylum Pseudomonadota; class Alphaproteobacteria; order Rhodospirillales; family Thalassospiraceae; genus Thalassospira. Next base: position 8,387 of record JBNKVZ010000038.1, on the reverse strand, counting down.
CCGCGCAGAACCTGGCATTTCCCAAGCAAAAAAACTGTCGTCCGACACTGAAACCAAACCACAGGAAAACACAGTTTCACCGTCAGAACAGACGCAATATGCGGCGACAATGGCGCCCAATTTCTGGCCGCTTTGGCTTGCCCAGCGCGATAGCTTGCTGCGCCAGTGCCTGAAGCTGATGTCTGGCAATATGGATGACGCGCAAGATGCCCTTTCCGAAGCCATGATAAAAGCCTCCGTCAAATTTGAAGACTCGATGGATGAAATTCGCAATCATCGCGCGTGGTTGTCGCGCATTGCCCATAATGCCTGTATCGATTTACACCGGCAAAATCGTCGCAAAGCCGATTATCACGAAGAAACCCACAGCAAAGAAGATAACGTCCTGCCGGGCATCTCGCGCCTGGAAGAAACAAGCCCGGAGCAACATGCACTTACCGGAGAAACATACACCCATCTTGAACGCGCCCTAAACGACCTGCCGGAAAAACTGCGCCGCCCGCTTTTGATGCGATGCGTGCAGGATCAAACCTATGACGAGATCGCCAAAAGCCTGGGCCTGAGCAATTGCGCCGTGCGTAAACGAGTGCAGCTTGCCCGTGATCATTTAAAAGGATTTGATATACGATAATGTGCCGCAGGCAACACCGGTTTTCACCAAGGCAGCCCTGGAACAAGCACTGAAACCAATAACGGGCACAAACAAACAAAAATGGCGGCAGGTTTTACCCGACCGCCATTTAATCTTGGTATCTTGCTGCCTGTCAGAACCTGTCTGAGCCATCAGAAGCCGTCGCACATGCCATTCAGCCCGCGCGCAACAATTCCAACCGCTGGCAGGTTTCGCTAAAGTCCGGAGCGAACAGAACCAGACGCGTACCCGTTCCTTGCAATTCATATTCGCCAATATTTTCCGTCGGACAGGAAATGAATTTTGCCACCGGCGCACTAACCAACACCCGCTTGCCAAGCTGTTTGGTCAGCTTTTCAATGCGCGAAGCCTCGTTCGCGGCCCGACCAACCACGGTAAAATCGACCCGTTCTTTCACACCGACATTGCCGTAAACCACATCGCCCACATGCATGCCGAGGCCATAATCAAACTCTGGCAAATCGATTGCGGCCCGATCACGATTGAGCGTTTCAATGTTCATCTGGGCTTCGGCCGCGGCATATAGGGCGGCATGACAGGCCTGCTCCAGATCCCCCTCGTCATCGCGGATCGGGAAAATCGCCAATGTTGCATCGCCGATATAGCGCAGCACCTGTCCGCCATGCCGCAAAACAGCCCCTGCCGTTGCGGCAAAAAAGGCGTTCATTTGCTCTAAAAACGCATCATCGCCCACATGGGCGGCCATGGCGGTTGAATTGCGCATATCCGAAAACCAGATCACAGCACGGGTTTTGGTGCTATCGCCCAGTTTGATCTGCCCATTGCGCACCCGATTCCCGGCATCGGAGCCCAAATAGGTTTCCAAAATGGTTTTGGTTTCATCATGCATAATGCGCATTTTGCACGTCACGGCAAAACGGCGTTGAATGGCAGAAAGAATAGCCAAATCTTCATCGGTAAAGCCGCTGGGGCGGGTGGTCAGATAGGTCATGAAAATACGGTTTTCGCCCAGCTCGCTGTCGCGATCGGTCACAAAGGGCGTCACCAATGCCAGATAATCCGTACCACTGAGTTCGCGAAAGCTGTTCAAAACCGGAAAATCAATAATCGCGCCTGGCCCAATCAAATGACGGCGCAAAAACGTCACACCGTTTTGAATCATCCATTTCATCGGGCTGGCATTCCAGTCCGGGTTGTTTTCGCGCACCCCCAAATGAAAAGAACGTTCAACCTGCCCGTTGGACTTGGACCAGATATAAGTCACCCCCTCATATAGCGGATGAAGGGTTTTAAAACCAACCATGACACGATCAATCGGCAATCCTGCAGCCACAAGGCGCGACACCATGCCGGAAATAACCTCGTCAATATCGGTATCCTGCAAGGCCCTTTCCATCAGCCAGTCATTAACTGACCGCACAAACCCGCCCCCTGAAAGGGCCGAATTTGTTCCGGGCAATGCGGTCACATTTCCTGGCTGTTTGCTCTGCTGCGCCATTGGCACGCTCCGTCCTGCTTGTTTTCATTTTTGTTACACCGGTTAAATGGTCGAAACCCCACAAAGCGCAATCAAAAATTCAAAAAAGAATAGCAGCCATGCGAAAGCGGAAAGCCCAAACGGTCACACCGGTGCCGGCAGATAAATCCGCGCCCGTAACCCGCCTTGCGCGGCATCTTCCAGATAAATCTCGCCGCCATGTGCCCGAATGGCGGTACGCGCAATTGCCAACCCCAAGCCAATCCCGCCGGTTTCCTGGTTGCGCGATTGTTCCAACCTGAAAAAGGGCTCGAACACCCTATCCCGTTGATCAACAGGAATACCCGGCCCATCGTCACTAACATCAATCCAAAGGCCACCATCATCGGCCCTTGCCACGGTCACAAAAACATTTTCGCCATAGGATAACCCGTTGGCCAGCAAATTGCCCAATGCCCGCTTGATCGACAAGGGACGACAGGCATAGGGGAAATGTTCAAGTTTCGTCTCAAATGTCACCGGATGCCCGGTTTCTTCAAGGTCGGCACAACTGGCCTCAACCAATGCGACCACGTCAATCTTGCGGGTTTTCTCGTCGGCAGTTTCTTCGCGGGCAAATGTCATGGCGGCGGCCACCATTTGCTCCATCTCGTTTAAAGTTTCAATAATCTTACGCCGATTTTCCGGATCTTCAACAAATTCGGCCCGCAGGCGCAAACTGGTAATCGGTGTGCGTAAATCGTGGGAAATCGCCGCCAGCATGCGGGTGCGATCTTCGACAAAACGTCGTAACCGGGCCGTCATCCGGTTAAAGGCCCGCGCGGCATGATGAATTTCAAGCGGCCCGGATTCCGAAACCGGTTCGGGAAAATCCCCGCGCCCGACCCGATCTGCGGCAATCGCCAGCGCCTTCCACGGCCGGGTGATACGCCGTGCGACAAAAAACGCAATGATGCCAATCAGGATCGCCGACAGCACCACCCGCAACAAACTTTGAAACACCACCCAGGGCGGCGATGAAAAATTATCGATGCGCGCATCAAGCCACACCACCGGCTTGCTTGTCTTGGCCAAAAGATGCGGCGGCAAGGCAAATGCGCCCCGCGGTTCAGGCGGCAAAGCTTCTGAGCTGGACGCAGAGTTGGTTTTCACACCAGAACCATCCCCTTGGGAGGCAGGCGGTGGAGGCGGAGGAACGGGCCCACCAAAAACTGGAACAGCCACCCCCATAACCGGCGGGCCATCACAGGAAATATTGCCAAAAAACCGACGCGGTTTTCGCTTCTTATCGTGATCATCCTTTTTGTGATGCCCGTCGCGCCTATCTTCTAACGCATGCTCGCGCTTTTCTTCCTTGTCGCGTTCCCGGCGGCAATCATTCTCGGACAGAAAACTGACCTGTGCGGAAACCGGCGGATTTCCCAAGGATGCGTTAAGCCGTTCGGCCAACAGGCGCGTTACATCGGATGTTTCGCCATAAACCACCGGATTATTGAGCAAACGCAACTGAACTTGCGGGCTTTGCGCCACACGCAACACATCGCGCCAGTTTTCACGCGGTGTGGTCGAAAGAATGCGCGAAATTGCTGCAACACGCGCCAGCGCCCCGCCGCGCCGCTCTGACAGCACCGCATCATGGCGTTCTTCGGCCAGCAACACCGCCAAAACCACATGGGTCAACACAACCGCGCCCAATAACAGGGCAATCAATTGTGCCGCAAGCGTTCGGGGCCACAGGCGAAACAAAAACCGCTTCATTGCGATACCGCATCCACCGTCAACATATAGCCCCCGCCCCAGACGGTTTTAATAATGACGGGATTTTTCGGGTCCGGTTCGATCTTTTTGCGCAGGCGACTAACCTGATTGTCAATGCTGCGATCAAACGGGGCGGCTTCGCGCCCCTTGGTAATGTCAAGCAATTGGTCGCGCGTTAACACCATGCGCGGATGTTCAACAAAGGCATTTAACAGGGCAAATTCCCCGGCACTTAAGGGCATGACCATATCTGCATCATTGCGCAATTCATGCCGGTTCCGGTCCAGTATCCAGCGATCAAACGCAACCTCCCCGCCAGCCAGCGGCCGTTTGCGCCCCGTCGGCAGGCTTTGCGCCCGGCGCAAAACCGCCTTGATCCGCGCCAAAAGCTCGCGCGGGTTAAACGGCTTTGCCAAATAATCATCCGCCCCCATTTCCAGGCCAACGATCCGGTCGGTTTCCTCGCCAAGGGCGGTTAGCATAATCACAGGGATATCCTGACTTTCGCGCAGCCAGCGACACAAACTCAGCCCGTCCTCGCCGGGCATCATGACATCCAGCACGACCAGATCCGGCATAATCTCGTCTGCCAGCAATTTGCGCATTTCACGTCCATCCGCCGCCAGGCTGACGCGATAGCCATGCTGGCGCAAATAACGGCCGATCAGATCGCGGATATCACGATGATCATCGACAACCAGGATATGTGCCGTGTCCGACATTCGGTTCTGTCCTAAAGCTGGTGGCATGATGACGGTAACCTTAGCGCAAGCCGCAGCCCGGCGATAACTGCCAATTTGTATCAGACTGTCGCAAAACCGGAAACTGCGACAGTCTGCGACCATTTTACCCCCCCGCCGGGATCATTTGGCGACAATTTTACGCTTAGATAGCCTCGTCAAACGGTTCCCCCAACCAACGAGGATATCATGAACACGACCCGCAAGCTGATGATGACGGCCGCAATTATCGCCACCACCCTGGGTGTTGTCCCCGCCGTATCCGCCCTGGCACAAACCCGCCCCGATGAAATGCGCCGCGACATGCGCGATGGCGTTCCCGGAGATTGCCAGGCTGGCAAATTTCATCATGGTGGTTATGACAAACATAAAGGCCCGAACGGAAAGCATGGCCCCAAGCAAGCCATGATGCGGCGCGACACCCCGCTTTCCGCCAGTGATGCCCGCCTGCTTGTCGATGCCATGTTGCTGCGCCATGGCAATAATGACCTTAAAACCGGCCCGGCAAAGGCCAGCAACAATGGCCGCGACATTACCCTCCCGCTGCTGAATGCCAATGGCGACCTTATTCAGAATGTAACACTGAATGCCTATAGCGGGCGCCCCGCGCGCAAGGAATTTCGCGAATTGCGCCAAATGATGGGCAAGCCCGACCGCAAAAACCGCTTTGATCGCACATATGACGCCGCCCAAATGGATACCCTGATCCGGGCCGGACTGTTGATGCGCGGCAATGGCAACCTGACCCTGGACAAACTGAGTAAAACCGATCGGGGCACCTATATGGCGACCATCACCAACCAAAAGGGCGATATTATCCGCGAAGTTGAACTCAGCAGCGTGACGGCCCGCCCCATTGATGGCGGACCGATTTTCGGTCCTGAATTCGGCCCCGGATTTGGCCCGGGATCTGGTCCAAAGGATGGCCCGCGCCCCGGCCCGGGACAGGCCCCCAAACGGATGTAAAATCGTGCCTGGGGCACAGCCGTCTAAGGTTCTTCATCCTGCGGCACACGCCCGATAAGGCAATGGCGGACCTGCCCTTTAAATGGCCCTGTTCATAACGGGGCCATTTTTGCGCCTGTCATTGCGCCGGGTGTTGACGCGTGGCAGATTTTGGCTAATCCTCTCTTTTTAAGAGGATATTCCCATGACAGCCGCCAACATCACTGCCCATCCCAGAACCGCAATGCTGGATGATATTCCGGCAATTACCGCCCTTTGGCAGGAAACCGGCCTCTATCGCCCCTACAATCCTCCTGCCTGGGACATTTCCTTTGCCATTAGTTCAGACAATGCCACCCTTCTGGTCTGGGAAGATGTTAACGGCGTTATTATTGGCACCGTCATGATGGGCCATGATGGCCATCGCGGCTGGATTTATTATCTGGCAGCGGCAAAAAGCCATCAAAAAAGCGGGCTGGGCCGCCGCCTGATGCGCCAGGGGGAAAACTGGCTGCGCGAACATGGTGTTTGGCGCATGCAGCTTATGGTGCGTTCGGAAAACAGCAAGGTGCAGGATTTTTACAAACATCTGGGTTATCGCGCGCTGGATGTCACCGTCATGCAAAAAGACATCGACATCGCCCCGGCCGAACGCGGCGGTGCCTTTGCGCCAGAAAACCTCGAAAACGAGGTATAAGCCCCACAAGGAGCAGATCAAACCTGCTTGGAGGCATTATGACGCATCATCTTCCCCCTCACTTGCCGCCGGGCCTAACGGACTGGCGGCATTTTGCGCCAAATGCAAGGTGTTGCGCGCAATGCGCCGGGTGCGGGTAAACAGGCGGTGAATGCGTTCAATCACCGAAATTTCCAAACGATACAGCTTTACATCCTCTGCACTGGCACCAACCTTTTCGGCGATTGCCAGTTGCAACTGGTCCAATCGGGCGCTAAAGGCGGCTTTCCCGGCAATCAGGGCCTCGGCACGCGCCCCGTCTTCATCTTCCAAAGCCCGCAACGATGCCTGCAACGCCGTTTCCGCATCCCGATACAGGCTTAACAGGGCATCTGTCGTTTCATCATCGGGCTCCCGCCCAAGGCGGGTTAAACGGGTTAACAGTTCCACCAGTTCCTTGCTGACGATATCACCGATTGCCTCCAGATTGTTGGCAACGGCAACCAGTTCCTCCAGCCGGGCACGGTCGGTGGGCGCGGCATCTTCGTGGCGCAGGCGCACGGCATAGGCCACAATGGCCTCCTGCAAGGCATCCACGCCGTCATCCTGTTCGGTAATACCCTGTAAATGGCGCGGGTCATGCTGCACCAGGCAATGATGGCCCTGTTTTGCCATCGCCCGGACAATTTCGCCCATATGCAGCACTTCCTGTTTCATCATCGCCAGGGCCGCCGCAGGGGTATGCACCATGTCGTTATTCAAATATTTCGGGCGCATGTCGGCAATCGGCCGGGCATTCTTGCTTTCAGGCACCATGCGCTTGATCAGACGCGCCATTAACGGCACAAAACCGATCATCAAAACGACATTCAAAATATTGAAAATACTATGGGCATTGGCAATTTGTCGGGCAATATCGGCCCCGCCCGTCCCGCTATAATTCGGGGTAATATCACGCACAATATCGGCCAGAACCGGGATCAACGGCAACCAGATCAGAACGCCAACCACGTTAAAAACCACATGGGCCACCGCGGTGCGCAAGGCATCGCGATTTTTGCCAATTGTGCCCAAAAGGGCGGTAACACAAGTGCCAATATTCGCCCCGAAAATCAGGGCGATACCCGCATCCAACCCCAACAGGCCCTGACCGGCAAGAACAATGACAATCCCCGTTGTTGCCGCACTTGATTGCACAAGGGCGGTAAACAGGGCGGCAATGGCAATACCAAGGATCGGATTGGTCATTTGCGCCATTGCCGCGATGAAGGGGGCATAATGGCGCAAGGGTTCCATCGCATCCCCCATCATGCCCATGCCAAAAAACAACAGCCCAAGGCCCAACACCGCCCGGCCCAATTGTGCCCAGCGTTCAATCGGAATAAAGAACATCGCGGCAAAACCCGCCGCAATCAGGACGGGCGCGATGGCATCGATTTGAAAGGCGATGATTTGTGCCGTTAATGTGCTGCCAACATTAGCACCCATGATCACGGCAATCGATTGTGCCAGGGTCATCAAACCGGCCGAAACAAACCCCACCACCAAAACCGTCGTCACCGAGGAGGATTGCAACAGTGCGGTAATGATCGCGCCTGAAAACACGGCAACAAAGCGATTGCGCGTCATTTTCCCCAAAAACAACCGCAGCTTTGAGCCCGCCAGCACCCGCAGCGCCCCGGCAAGATGGTCCATGCCATATAAAAACAGGGCCAAACCGCCCAATAACTGAACCGTCATCCAGCCGGTACGAAGCTGGGGCACCTGCTCGCCAGACGGCGTGACAGCAGCAGCAGCACCGGCAACACCGGCAGCACCGACAGTTCCCTGGATCGCAGCCCACACATCCCCATGAAGGAACAGCATCCCCCCAAGGATGATCCCCACCATCACGCCAAAGGCCCCTATGAACCGGCGCACAGATTGACCCTGCATATAGCCACCATCCCCACAACAAAACAGGCTGCTACCTTATCCGGGTAACAGCCTGTTTTGTTTGGAATAGATCAAATGAAGTACGAAAGATATTTCGCCGTTATGGCTTACTCGGCCATTATTGCGCCGCGCGCATCCCGGCCTGTTCCTGTGCCAGGCGTTGCTGTAGGGCGACAATTTCATCATTGCTCAGGCGCAGCCCCAGCTTGGAGCGCCGCCAAATGACATCTTCCACATCATGCG
>JBNKVZ010000037.1:0-31535 GCA_050299455.1 Thalassospira sp. | reverse complement strand
CCACCATTGATAGCCATATCCTTCCCGCCGTTCCGGGGCGGCGTCGCCCACACTTTCATCGGGGCCAAGATAATGCTCGCCGGTTAACACGCCCAGCGAGACATCGCGCAGTTGCATGCCGGTGGCGGCTTTGGCCCAGTTTTCCGGCAAAATCTGATCACCGTTCCAGGTGCCGTTTTGTAAATGCAAAATGCCGAGTTTTAGCAAATCCGATGTTCGGCATGTCAGGCCGTTACCGCCGCTATTTATCCCTTCCGGGCTTTTGTCCCAGCAAATATCGGGGGACATTTGCAGGGGCGTAAAAACGCGATCCGTCAGGTAATCATGGACCGTGCGCCCCAAAGCGCGCTGCACAATGGCCGAGAGCATATAACTGCATGCGCTGTCATAAATGAAAATTTCGCCCGGCGCATAGACAATGGGTTGTTTAAGGAAGTCTTCGACCCAGCTTGTTTTGAGTTTGCGCCATGATCCACCCGAAATACCGCAGGCATGACCGCTGGTCATTGTCAGCAGATGGCGAATTTGCATGGCCTCGATGCCATTGGCAGCCGAATTTTCAAATTCCGGGAAAAAGTCGATCACCCGGTCCGTCAGGTTTAGTTTGCCATCCTCGATGGCCAGTCCGACCGCCATCGAGGTAAAGCTTTTGGTCACCGAATGCATCATATGCAAGCGTTCAGGCCCGTAGGGTGCCCAATAGGCCTCGGTAATCAAGGCGCCATCATGCCAGACCAGCAGGCTGTGCATTTCAATGCCGGCGCGTTCAATTTCATCAAGCACGGTTAAAATGATGGCCGGGTTCGTTTTGTGACTTTCAGGCGTTGCGCGGATCAGTCCGTCTTTATGGCTCATCCTACGGCCTCCGTTGTCATGTTCGGTTCGTCAAAACGCCAGCTTAAAACAACGCCGGTTTCGGTGCGGTTCAGCTTGGGAATTGCCGACAGCAGGGCGCGGGTATAGTCGCTTTTGGGGGTGTCAAATATCTGGTTGCGCGCCCCTTCTTCGACAATTTTGCCATCGCGCATCACAATCACGCGGTCGGCAAGTTGTTCCACCACGCCCAGGTCGTGGCTGATGAACAGGCAGGAAAAACCGTAACGATGTTGCAGGTTACTCAGAAGTTCCAACACCTGTGCCCGCACGGTGACATCCAGGGCCGAGACGGCTTCATCCGCGATGACGAAATCGGGACGGCCGATAATGGCCCGCGCAATGGCAACACGCTGGCGCTGCCCGCCGGAAAGTTCATGGGGCAGGCGGTCAAGATGGGCTATGCCTAACCCGACTTCCTCAATCGCGGTGCAAATGCGCTCGTTCCGTTCGGACCGCGAAAGGTCTTTTTCGTGATACAGGGCTTCGGAAAGTGTGCGCCGAATGGTAAAGCGCGGATCAAGCGATCCAAACGGGTCCTGAAAGATCATTTGGCAATTTCGGCGGTAATCCATCCATGTGGCACTGCCTTTCTTAACTGCCTGCCCGCGAAACAGGACCTCGCCCGCATTGGTTTTGATTTGATGGGCAATCGCCTTGCCAAGGGTGGTTTTGCCCGAACCCGAGGCACCCACAACGGCCACAACCTCGCCACGCCGCACCGTAAGATTAATGCCGTGAAGGGCCTTTTTCTTGTCAACCTTGCCAAACAAACCGGACCGGGATTTATATTCAACCGCCAGATTCCGGGTTTCGAGGATGGGTTGGTCGGTATCCTCGAACGGGCGCACAGGCCCGCGTTCGGGCATGGAACGCAGCAGGTTACGAGTATATTCATGTTGCGGGGTTGCCAGAATATCGGCCGTTACGCCCGCTTCAACAATTTCCCCCTGGCGCATAACAAGCAGGCGTTCGCAATAATGTGCCACCATCGGCAAATCATGGCTGATCAGGATTAATGCCGTGCCTTCTTCTTTGGTCAGTTCCAGCATCAGTTTCAAAACGCTGCGCTGGACCAGGGCATCAAGTGCGGTTGTCGGTTCATCGGCGATCAGCAGGGCAGGTTTTAGCAACATCGCCGATGCCAGCATGATGCGCTGGCGCATGCCACCGGAAAATTCGTGGGGATAATCATCCAGCCGGTCTTGCGGGGCGGGGATGCCCACCCGTTCCATAATTTCAAGGATACGGGCACGGCGTTCTTTTGCGTTCAGGTCGGTATGTTCTTGCAATGGTTCATTAAGCTGGCGACCAATGGTCATGGACGGGTTCAGCGATGTCATCGGTTCTTGAAAAACCATGCCGATTTCCGCCCCGCGCAGTTGGCGCAGGTCTTTGGCTTTCATGTTCAGCACCGAACGGCCCTGAAACAGGATGTCTCCGCCATAGGGAACGATAACGCCGGGCTGAAGGCCAAAAAGCGAGCGGCCCAGCATGGTCTTGCCCGAACCTGATTCCCCGACAAGGCCTAAAACCTCGCCCGGTTTCAGATCAAAGCTGGCGGATTTGACAATGCGGTTGTCATTGGGGCTGACCAGCCCCAGTTCGAGGGCGCGCACACTTAACAAGATTTCGGTGTCAGTCATCACAGGCCCCTCATGCGTGGGTCAAATCGGTCGCGGACATAGTCGCCAAACAGGTTGATGCCCAGCAATGTCATCGAAATACACAGGCCCGGAAAAATCCCCAGCCAGACGGCCTGTTCCATATAAGGCCGCGCGCCAGCCAGCATATTGCCCCATGTCGGTGCGGGCGGCGGCACGCCAAGACCCAGAAAACTCAGCGCACTTTCGGTCAGCAAGACCGAGCCAAACATGGATGTCGCAATCACGATCACCGGTGCGAGGCAGTTGGGAATAATATGCACAAGCAAGGTATATCCGGCGGGGTGCCCCATCAGGCGGGATGCCTCGATATAATCCTGTTCGCGCAGTGACATGACCGACCCGCGCACAACGCGCGTGACCGTGGGCAAATAGGCCAGGCCAAGGGCGATGATCACACCGGAAATGTTGGTGCCCATGATGGATAACAAGGCAAGGGCCAGCAGCATGGACGGAAAGGCCAGAAGCGTGTCGGTAAACAGCATGATGGTGCGGTCCACCCAGCCCCGGCAATAGCCTGACAGCGCGCCAAGGATCAACCCGAAAAAGACCGAACACAAAACCGTCAGCGTTGAAATGGAAACGCTGGTGCCTGCCGCGGCCATAAGGCGCGATAAAACATCGCGGCCATATTCATCCGTGCCCAGCCAATGGCCCGGCCCCGGGGGCATAAGTTTATCTTGCAGGTGAATGGCAAGCGGGTTTTCCGGCGTCCAGAGCAACCCTGTCAAAGCCACAACAAGGAAGAAAGCGACCAGGCTGCTTCCCAGGATTTGGTTTGTTCTACGCAGGCTCATTGGGCTTTTATCCTTGGATCGAACAGGGGGTAGCACAGATCAATGATCAGATTGACGACCACATAGGTCACCGCGACAAACAGCAGGCAGCCCTGCAAGACCGGGTAGTCACGACCAAAAATGGATTCAACAATCAGGCGCCCAAGGCCGGGAATTGTAAAAACGGTTTCGATAACAGCCACACCGCCCAGCAAATTGCCCAAAATAAGCCCCAGCAAGGTCCAGGTGGGGCCAAACGCATTGCGGGCTACATGCCGGGTCAGGATGGCGGCATCTGAAAGGCCTTTGGCACGCGCATGGGTAATGTAGTCCAGGCGCAAAACATCCAGGGTTGATGCCCGCGCCATACGGACCAGAATGCCGGTTTCGTGCAATACCAGGGACGCAACCGGCATGATCAGATAGATCAGTCCGCTCCAGAAATTCTGGGCGATGGAGACATATCCGATCACGGGGAGCCAGCCGAGTTTAAGGCCAAAAAACAATAACAACATCAAACCACCCCAGAAGGTGGGGATCGACATCAGCATTGTTGCGGTTATCACAACCCCCAGGTCAAAGCCGCTGCTTTGGCGCCAGGCGGCCACCATGCCCAAAGGCACGGCAATGAAGGCCGATATGGCAATGGCAATTAACACAAGCTGGGCCGAGACAAAGAAGCGGTGCAGCACAAGCTGCAAGACCGGTTCGCCTGTGGTGATGGAATGCCCTAAATCACCATGCAACAGGGCCTGAAACCATAGAAACATCTGGGTGGGAATGGATTGGTCCAGCCCAAGATGGTGGCGCATTGCGTCATAGACCTGCTGGTCGGCGTTATCGCCCAGCATCAGGGTGACAGGGTCCCCCGGAACCAGCCGGATCAAGGTAAAAACGGTAATTGAAACCAGAATGAGCGTCGGTATGGCTGTAAGCAAACGTGCAACCATGAATCTGAGCATTATGCGCCCCTGTTTGCGTGTTCTGCGTTTAGCGCAGGCACTGGTTTTTGGGAAACCAGCGCTGCGCGAAGCTATTGTTTTTTCTTGCGATGTTTGGGCCGCAGATCATTTTTTAACCCCGACACCCCACAGCCGGGTGAAGCCGTTCCAAGTGCGGTAACCCACGATATCGGCGGCGGTAACCGACACATCAATGCCGTTTGCCAGCATCAGCATGGGCACATCATGCAAGAATAATTCATGCATCTGATCAAACAGGGCCTGGCGTTTTGGTCCGTCGGGGGTTTGCAGCACCTCGTTCAAAAGGGCGATGGCTTTGGGGTCATCCCAAATTGCGCTGCCCCGGTCTTTTTTGGATGCGGTGACCGCACTATAGGCCAGGGCCGGGTCAGCCCGGTTGGAATAGTTAAAGGCGGAAAGCTGATATTTGCCATTGCGAAAACGGTCAAGCTGGGTGGCCCATTCCAGAACTTCGATCCGGGCATTGATGCCGTTCATTTGCAACATTGCCTGTGAAATGATGGCAACATTTTCGTTAATCGGGTTGCGCCGATTGGTTTGAATGACGATTTCCTGGCCCTTATATCCTGCGGCCTTCAAAAGGTCCGGGACATCTTGCGGGGCATAGGCGATCCGTTCGTCCTGTACCGCGTCATGATAAATCGACCCGGTTGCCACAAGCGACGCATTGGGCGTGCCAAGGCCATTGGTGGCGGCATCCACGATTTGTGAAATATCAAGCGATTTGGCAATTGCCAGGCGCATTTCACGCGAAGATAAAACCGGGTCGGCGGTTTGCATCAAAAGCGTGATCATCCCGCCATGCGGTTCGGCCACCACCTTGAAGGCCGGGTCGTTCATAAGGTTTTTGGCTTCGCTGGGCGGCAGATAGGGCAAAATGTCCAGATCACCACTGCGAAGGGCGGCAACGGCAGTTGATTTATCGGGGGTAACGATCAGGTTGACATCATCAACCAGCACTTCCTTGCGCCCGGCATAACCATCAATCTTATCGCCAACCGGCTTATAGTCTTTGAACTTGGTGAGATGGATGCTTTGGCCGCGGGTCCATTTATCAAAAACAAACGGGCCGGTGCCAATCGGGTGATCCCAGCTGCCATCTTTGGCGAAACTGTCAGGATGCATAATCGCCATACCGCCGCATTGCGACTGGGCGGTATATTTTAAAAACATCGCATCGGGCTTGCTTAGCGAAATAACGACGGTATGGGCATTTGGTGCCGTAATTTTTTCAATCGCGGCACCACGGGACCCGTCAAAAAAGGACGCGCAGTTAAAGGCCGGTGTGGTACGCAGCGTATCCAGGCTTTGTTTGGCAATGGCCGCGGTTAGGGGCGCGCCATTATGAAACACAACATCATCGCGCAGATGAAAGGTGTAGGTGGTGCCGTTGTCGGAAACATTCCAGCTTTTGGCAAGCATCGGTTTGATGTCGCCCACTTCGCCAAAGGCCACCAATCCTTCGCCGACATTCATCATGACGGAATCCGATAGGGAATCACGGTTTACGCCGGGTTCAGAACTGCGTAAATCCGCCGAAATCTGAACGTTAAGTGTTTGTGCGCAAAGGGAAGAGGCCCCGAGAAGAACGGACCCTGCAAATGCGAAATGAAACCATAATGCGTTTTTTTTCATGAGGCCTCTCTGTTGGTTTTTTGTCATTGTTGTATTTTGATTGATCATAATACAATATTGAAAATGCAAGGCAGGTCAAACAAAAAATCCACCCCACCGGTAATTTGCAATTTTGCTGGCGGCAAAATCGTCTTGCGGGTTGGCCGACATTGCTTGGTTAAGCCCATATGGGGTTTAAATAGAGGATGTATGTTCCGAACGGGGAATAGATTGAGCAGTTGCCAATGTGATCAATGGCACTGCAAAGCACGTGTCATACAAGTTTTTTATGAGGACAACTCATTGAGAACGGGTTCGCTGCGGCCTGAGAGCGATTGGTGAGGGCTTCGGAGAAGATCGCTTGCGCCGGAGGGCTGTGTTGACCGGTTTCGATCACTGCATTTTGATATCAGATTGGCGCCCGATATTTTTTGTTGGTTATTGGGGCGTCATGAGGCCGGGCTGTCGTCGTTCGGTAATGTCGTCAACAACAGGTACAAAGTCAGACCACGCGCATTTTTTAAAATACGCGTGGTGCCAATGGTGTTAGCGTGTGCCTGCAATCCGCTCGGCAAGGGTAGAGGACATGCCGATGGTGGGTTTGGCAACGGGGCGTCGAAAGCTGCCTTCGATGGGCGCGCGCACGTTCAGGCGGGCAAGTGTTTCGGCCTGTGCCATGGCGGCTTCGGCACAATCAACAACGGGAACGGAAATACGGTCCCGCACCTTTTGCGCCAGACCGGCCAGGGGCGCACCGGCAAGAACAATCACGTCGGCATCATCTTCGGCAATCGCTGCCTGGGCCAGGGCGACCAGAAGGTCTTCTTTTTCGTTCTGTACATTCCCAATGGACTGGAACCCCCCGGTCAGGGTGCGCACACTGGCGCAACGGGCTTCAAGGCGATGCCAAGCGACACATTCCAGATACCAGGGCCGCAGGGTTTCGGAAAAACTGACGATGGAAAAACGTCCACCCAACATGCACGCGGTCAGCATACCCGCTTCGGCCAGCCCAACAACCGGAACGTCAAAAAGCTCGCGCGCGGCGCCGAGCCCGGGGTCACCAAATGCGGCAACGATCGCGGCATCGATTTCATCGTGTTTTTCAGCCAGAATTTCCATCATGGCAGTACCGCCGATCAGGGCTTCGCTGCGGGTCGAAATATAGGGGACACCGTAACGCGCTGTTTCACAGATCAGATTGGTGTCGCTGCTTTTGACACGCAATGCCGCATTGGAAAGCTTTTCCGTCACTTCGACCGAAGTGTTCGGGTTTATCAACAATATGTTCATCTTAAATCTTCTTTTTTATCGAATACGGTCGTTTGACGGGGAGCGGAAAAGATGTGTGCCAAAACCGGGATCGCCAACGATATGTCCATCATCCGCAACGGTTTTCCCGCGTAGCATCGTCAGGACTGGCCAGCCGGTGACCGCCATGCCTTCGTAAGGGGTATAGTCAGAACCATGATGAAGCAGGGACTGGCTGATGGTGACTTTTTTGTTGGCATCCCAAAGTGTGATGTCGGCATCTGCCCCAATCGCGATGCTGCCTTTGCGGGGTGCCAGGCCATACAGTTTTGCCGGGTTGGTGGAGGTTAAGGCAACAAAACGTTCCAGCGAAATGCGGCCTTTGGAAACGCCTTCGGAAAACAGGATTGGCAGGCGGGTTTCAATGCCCGGTATGCCATTGGGGATCCATTTGAACGATGTGCGCGCCCCCGGGCGGTCTTTGCCCTGGTGATCGGCATATCGAAAGGGGCTGTGGTCGGACGAAAAAATATCAAAGGTGCCATCTTGAATGCCCCGCCAGATGGCTTCCTGGCTTTCAGGATCGCGCGGGGGCGGTGAACATACATATTTCGCGCCTTCAAAATCCATATTCAGGCCGCGCAGGTCATCCTGGGTCAGGGCAATATATTGCGGGCAGGTTTCGGCAAAAACCGTGCGCCCGCGATTGCGCGCCCACTGGATCTGTTCCATCGCTTCGCTGCCCGAAACGTGAACGATCACAATGGGCAGGTCGATTAATTCAGCATGGCTAATCGCGCGATGGGTGGCTTCGCGTTCCACGATCTGGGGCCGCGATATTGCATGATAATAGGGCTGTGTCAGGCCCCGTTCTTCCAGTTTTCGTGTTAAATAACGAATGGCATCGTGGCCTTCGGCGTGGACCATAACCAGTGCGTTTTCGCGCTTGGCAACATCAAACACATCAAGTAATTCGCCATCGGACAGCATCATATCGTCATAGGTCATAAAAACCTTGAACGAGGTATAGCCATCTTTCACCAGGGCCGGAAGTTCCTGCCCCAGTACCTGAGGGCTCGGGTCGGTAATGATCAGGTGAAAGGACACATCGGTAAACAGGTTTCCATCGGCCTGGCGGTGATAGTCTTCGACGACAGCGCGCAGGGAATCGCCCTTTTGTTGCAAGGCAAATGGCATGACCGTGGTTGTGCCCCCTGCGACGGCAGAGCGGGTGGCAGACATGAAATCGTCCGCCATCATAATACCATCCCCGGCCGGCTGGGAGATATGAACATGGGCGTCAATGCCGCCGGGTAAAACCAGCAGGCCGCTGGCGTCAATTTCGTGGGCGGCACCGTCGATTTTTTCGGCAATGGCGACAATCCGTCCGTCGCGAATGCCGATGTCGCAGTGGCTGGTATTGGCCGTTGTGCAAACGGTTCCGCCGCGAATGGCAAGGTCAAATTCACTCATCTTCCTGCTCCGCAGTTTCAGCGTTTGCCGCACTCAGGGCTTTGACGGTTGCAAGGCCGGTATGGTCAAGATGAACCTGCCAGATCGCGGCAGCGGCATCGGGATCGCGTCTTTCAAATGCGTCCATCAGTTGGTCATGTTCATCAAGGGCCTCGCGCCAGCGGTAGGGGTCGGCGATGGCAATGAACCGCCCGCGATTGGCGCGCACCATGAGTTTGGCCCGCGAGGATGACAAAACGGGATTCCGCGCATAGTCAACAATCAGGTCGTGAATGGCACTATTCAGCGGAAAATAGGCGTCTTTGTCGTGCCGTTCATATGCCGCGTGCATGGTTTGATGCATGTCTTGCAGTTGGCAGAGTTCCTGCGGGGTGATGCGCGTTGCAGCCAGGCGGGCGGCCAAGCTTTCGAGGCCGGCGATAACCTCAAAAAGGTCGCGGGCGTCTTCTTTGGTATAGGCGCAAACGCGCGCACCGCGGTTGGGCAGAAGTTCGACCAGGTTTTCCGATGCCAGAACTTTAAGGGCTTCGCGCAACGGGGTGGGCGAGACTTCAAGCTGTGCGGCCAGTGCAGTTACTGGCACTTTCTTGCCCCAGGGCAGATCGCCGACAATGATCATTTCGCGCAAGGTTTCGGCAACCTGTTCAGGCAGCAAAAGACGCGACAGTTTCTTTTTTCGTGTGTTCATCATTAATAGCCCATCGCCCGTGGAAGTGCCGTTACAATATCGGGGAACAACATGCAAAGGACCAGCACGCCATACTGCAACAGCACATAGGGCCAAATGTTACGGATAAGGCTTGCCATGGGGAGTTTGGTAATTCCGCTCATGACGAAAAGAACAATGCCGACCGGCGGCGTTACCATACCGATAACCAGGTTGAAAACAAACAAAAAGCCAAACAAAAGCGGGTCAATATGAAAGCTGATGGCGACCGGCGCAAACAGTGGTACCAGCATGATATAGGCGGCATTTGATTCGATAAACATGCCAACCGTCAGCAGAATTAACATCACCAGGATCAGGAAGATCTCGGGGTTGGAGGTGACGGATTGTAATAACCCGGCAATGCGGGCCGGCACCATGTCGATGGTGAAAATAAAGGTCACGGCGGCGGCAAAGGCAATTAACGCCCCGACCATGGCGGCAGAAACAGCGGCGCGAAACAGGGCGTCGGGCAAATCGGATAATTTCAGTTCACGGGTGACAAACATGCCCATGACAAACGCATAAAAAACCGAAATGCCGGCCCCTTCGGTTGCGGTGAAAACACCACCGATGATTCCGCCAACCACCACCACGGGCATCAATAATACCGGCAGGGCTTTCCATGTGCGGATAACGAGTTCACGGGCCTTGAGGCGGTTGCCCGTCAGTTTAAAGCCACGGCGCCAGGAAATGAAACTGGCCAGGGCCATGAAGCCCAGCGTTAGAATAATACCCGGGACGATACCTGACATGAACAAGCCACCCACGGAAACGCTTGAACCGGCCATCAAGGCATAAACAATCATGGCATTTGAGGGCGGGATGATGGCCCCAAGATTGGCCGCCGATGCGATAACTGCACTTGAATAGCCATCGTCATAGGATTTGCGCATCGATGGCACCAGGGTAGAGCCAAGTGCCGAGGCCGAGGCAACCGCTGCACCGGTAACAGCTGCCAAAATCATGCCGGCAACAATGGCCACATGGGCAAGCCCGCCATGCAAGCGGCCGACCAGGGCATCGGCGAATTCGATCAACAGCCGCATGATGCCGGAACGCACCATTAACTCCCCCGCCAGCATGAAAAGCGGGATCGCCATGAGCGGGAAACTGTCGACCGCATGTAACATGCGTTGCGGCATAACGGAAAGATCAATGTCCCCGGCCAGCAACCCGGTCAAGGAGGCCAAACCCAGCGCAAAGGCCAGCGGCATTCCGATCAGTGCCAGAATAAGGAAGGCAACAATAACAGCGATTGTCATGCGGATACCTCGTTTTGACCATCAATGCGTGCCCATGTTGACGACCCGCCCCACGCCAGCAGCAATAGATGCAAAAGACTGTGGCCCGCAGCGACGAGGACGGCGATATAATAAACAGCCGATGTGACATTGATGGTGGGCATCAGTTCAGCCCAGCTATCTTGTGTGACCTGAAGCCCGAAATTGAAAACCACAATCATAAGGCCAGCCCCCAGCAGGGCGGACAGGCGAAATAACAGGTCTTGCACGCGGTTTGAAAATTTGTTGACGACAACATCAATGCCAACATGAATGCCAAACCGCACACCATGCGGCAGGGCCAGAAAGATGGTCCAGACAAAGGCGAGGCGCGACATTTCGTCGGCCCAGTCGATGGAATATGACAGGGCGTAACGGCAGAAAACCTGAACAATCACCAGACAGGCCATAAGGCCGAAGGCAAGAATGATGACGCCTTTGGATGCGCAATCCAGTCGGATCAGGGCTTTTTGGCAAGATGAGAAGAGCGAGCCTGCTTTCGCAGGCTCGTGCCGACCAGGGGCGGGCATCATTTTGCTGTGACCTCGCTTTGAACCTTTTCAATCAGGGCCGGATCAATGCGTTTTTTCAGACCTTCGATAACGGGTGCTGTCATCTCACGCAGTTTGGCACGCACATCATCGGGGATCGGCGTGAACTCCATGCCGGCGGCAATCAAAGCCGCTTTTGCGGCGTCATCTTCCTTGGCGGCTTCGGCGCGCTGGAAGGCAACGGCATCGGCCATGGCGTCAGTCAGGATCGATTGGTCTTTGGGATCAAGTTTGTCGAAGGCCTTTTTGTTGGCAACAATTGTGATGAAATCGAAAACATGATTGCTATCGGAAAGGTATTTCTGAACTTCGTCGAAACGGCGCGTTTTAATGATCGAATAAGGGTTTTCTTCCCCGTCCAGGACGCCTTGCTGTAAGGCGGAATACACTTCGCTGATGCCCATGGAAATCGGGCTGGCGCCGATGGCGCGGAAGGAATCCAGATGCGTTTGGTTAGGTTGCAAACGGATCTTGAGACCTTTCAGGTCATCAACGGTTTTAATGGGATGCACATTGTTGGTGATGTTCCGCGGGCCAAGTTCCATCCAGCCCAGAACCTTAAATCCCTTATCGGCCAGCTTTTCATCAACAATGGTGCCGACATCGCCGTCAATGACGCGAAAAGCTGTGGCGCGGTCCGGATAGGTGAAAGGCATTGAAATGGCTTCAAGTTCCGGCACGGTGCGTGACAGATAAGCCGCCCCGATCCAGGTGCCGAAAATGACGCCAGACCGGGTCTGGTCAACATTTTCCTGTGCGCCACCCAGTTGCATGTCGGGGAAAAGGGCGATTGTGATGGCACCGTCGCTTTTTTCTTCGACAGCTTCTTTGAATTTCTGCATGGCGATGGAACTGGAATGATCCGCAGCGAAGTTGCCGCCAAAGCGCAACGTTTCAGCAGATGCCGGGGCCGCTACCAGGGCGGCCAAACTTGCTGCAAGGACTGTTCTTGTTAGGTATTTCATCTGATCTTCCCGTCGTATGTGTGAAGCCTCGGATGGATGTTTCCCTGTATGTATCGTGGCTTTGCCATCTTTAAGTTGGCACCAACTATCGCGGCAGTTCTGGTTCTGCGCAAGGATTTTCTAAATAAAAAATTGAATTTATAGTAACTACTTGTTTTTAAAGTGTTTTATTGATTTTAAATATGGTGTTTTTGGGCATCGCTTGGGGGTGTTTTCCGCTCGACCCTATGGCGGGGCGCGCAAAACAAAACCCCCGGCCCCTATAAAAGGGCCGAGGGTTTGAAGGCGGAAGTGGCGCGAAACGCCATATGTATCAGATGGGGTGTTGCGGTCTTATTTCTCTTCCTGCCAGACAATGCCGGTTGGGAAGGTGTGATCGGCAATGCTTTGCGGTTTCATGGTGATGGAGAAACCGGGCGTGGTGGGCGCGATATAGCGACCATCGCGGATGATGCAGGGGTCTTCAAAATGGTTGTGAAGATGGTCAACATATTCCAGCACCCGATCATCGAGGGAGGCGGACACACAGATATAATCGATCATGGACAGATGCTGGACATATTCACACAGGCCAACCCCACCGGCATGGGGGCAGACGGGCTTGTTGAATTTTTTGGCCATCAGCAAAATCGCCATGATTTCGTTAACGCCGCCCACACGGCAGCTGTCAATTTGTACAACGTCGATGGCATCGGCCTGCAGGAACTGCTTGAAGATAATGCGGTTCTGGCAATGCTCCCCGGTGGCAACGCGAATGGGGGAAATGCCGTCACGGATTTGTTTGTGACCCAGAATATCATCGGGGCTGGTGGGTTCTTCGATGAACCAGGGGTCAAATTCGGCCAGTTGTTTCATCCAGGAAATGGCCTGAGAAACTTCCCAGTTCTGGTTGGCATCGACCATTAATTTGCGGTCCGGGCCAATAACATCACGGGCAATGGCAAGGCGGCGGCGGTCATCTTCCACATCCAGCCCGACCTTCAGCTTGATGTAATCCCAGCCGGCATCAATGGCTTCCTGGCACAGGCGGCGCAATTTTTCATCGCTATAGCCCAGCCAGCCCGCCGATGTGGTATAGGCGGGGTAGCCCTGATGACGCATTTCGTCGATGCGGGCCTGCTTGCCCGGTTCGGCGGCGCGCAAAATTTCAAGGGCTTCGTCGCGGGTCAGCGCATTGGTGAGGTAGCGGAAATCAACACAATCCACAAACTGTTCCGGGGTCATTTCGGCAACAAGCTGCCAGACGGGTTTGCCCGCTTCCTTGCCCCACATGTCCCAAATCGCATTCACAACGGCCCCGGTTGCCAGGTGCATCACCCCCTTATCCGGGCCAAGCCAGCGAAGTTGGCTGTCCCCGGTCAGGTCGTGCCAGGTTTGGCCCATATTGGCCGTCAGGCTTTCAAGGGTTTTGCCGACCAAAAGGTGCGACATTGCCTTGATGGCCGCAACGCAAATATCGTTGCCGCGCCCGATGGTGAAGGTCAGACCGTGGCCGGAAAGATCGGGATTGTCGGTGTCGATGATGACATAGGCGGCAGAATAGTCCGGGTCTTTGTTCATCGCATCCGACCCGTCAAGCTGACGCGACGTTGGAAAACGGATGTCGATGGCCCGAAGCCCTGTGATAACCGGAGACATTCTGACCTCCCCCTGTGTTTGATTTTATAAATGGAATAGTGTTTTAAATATGATGTATTTTGAGGCTTGGCAAGGGGCGTTTTTTGCGAAAAGCTGCGACAGTTGAGGAACAAGGGTAACAGATGACCGACGCAACCAAACGCACATATAAGGCCCCGGCTTTGGAAAAGGGGCTGGAGATTTTGGAAATTCTGGCCGAAGAGCGCCGGCCGATGAGCATGGGCGCAATCGCCAGCGCGCTGGGCCGTTCCAAAAGCGAGATCTTCCGGATGCTGTCGGTATTGGAGCAAAAGGGCTATCTGGAGCGCCGGGAAGGGTCGGAACTGTTTCACATTACCAACCATTTGTTTGAGTTGGGCATGCGGGTTTCGCCGGTCTCAACCTTGTTGGAGGCGGCCCTGCCGCAAATGCGCCGCCTCGCGGCACGGGTGGGGCAGTCCTGCCATTTGGCCGTGCCCTCGCGCGATCAGATGGTGGTGATTGCCCGGGTTGAAAGCCCGGAAGATATCGGCTTTTCGGTGCGCGTGGGCTATCGGCGCAGTTTGGCAGATTCGGGATCGGGCAAGGTATTGCTGGCCTGGATGGCGCCCGAACAGCGCGCCCCGTTAATGGAATATTTTTCCGAACGGTTAGGCGCGTCGTTTAATGCCGAAGTGTGGGAATATGAATTGCGCGCCATTCGTGCGCGGGGATATGCAGAAGTGCAAAGTACCGCCACCGTCGGCATTGTCGATGTGGGGGCACCGGTCTTGCAGGGGGAAAGTGGCGATATTCTTGCCAGCCTGACCGTGCCGTATTTGGGCGGTCCCAGTACCCCTTATCAGGTGGCCGATACGGTGCCGTTTGTCGTGGAAACCGCCCGGGAAATTACCCGCCTGACCGGATCGCACGGGGTGCTGTAAGCCGGTTTTGCGGGCTTTTAACAGCTTCTGAGTGCGTCTTCCCGTGCGGATTTTCGCAGAATTCTGCTGGCTTTGATGTGTTTTTCACTGCGGTTGTCCGCGTGGGTATTATTTGGCGCAAAATATAATTGAAATGACGGTTTAAATATGAAACGATCCCTGCGCTGCAAGAAAGCGAGTTTGGGAGGATAAGGTTATGGCCCGTCAGAAGCGCCAAATTGGTAATACCGGTTTAGATGTGAGTGTCCTTGGTTTTGGCGGGGCACCGCTGGGCAATATGTATCGTCCGCTCGATACCGCCCAGGCCCACGAGACCTTGCAAACCGCCTGGGATGCCGGGTTTCGCTATTTCGATACCGCACCGCGCTATGGCTATGGCCTGAGCGAACGGCGCATGGGCGATTTTTTACGCGGCCAGACCGAGCCTTATGTGCTCTCCACCAAGGTTGGTCGCCTGTTGCAGCGCATTGAAGGGGATATTCCCACAGACCGCCCGTTTGTTGACGCGCTGCCTTTTGTTGAAGTTTACGATTACAGCTATGATGCGGTGATGCGCTCGGTCGAGGATAGCTGGCAGCGCCTGGGCCTGCGCCGCATTGATATTGCTTATATTCACGATATTGGCAGCCTGACGCACGGCGTTGATGCCCATCCGCGCCTGATGCGTGATGCGATGGAAGGCGGGGCGCGCGCCCTTGATGAACTTAAAAAGGCCGGGCTGATTGGGGCCTATGGCCTGGGTGTGAATGAATGGGAAGTTTGCCTTGAAGCCCTGAAATCCACCGATATGGATGTGTTCCTGCTGGCCGGGCGTTATACGCTGCTGGAACAGGAAGCCCAGGAAAGTTTCCTGCCCGAATGTTTGCGCAGGAATGCCTCGGTCGTGGTTGGCGGCGCGTTTAATTCCGGCATTTTGGTCACAGGTCCCAAACCGGGCGCGAAATATGATTACGAAGATGCCCCGCAGCATATTCTGGACCGGGCGCAAAAGATCGAACGGATTTGTAACGATCATGGCGTGCCGCTGCCTGCTGCTGCCATTCAGTTCCCGCTCACACATCCGGCGGTGGTGTCGGTTATTCCCGGGACCAGCTCGCCGCGGCATGTGACCCAGGCGGTTGAGTGGGCGGAGCTTAACATCCCCGCAGCGCTTTGGAGCGATTTGCGTGATCAGGGATTGTTGCGCGCCGATGTGCCGGTGCCCGGTGAAGACCTGTTGGCGGGCGGGGATGCGTCCTGATGGCCCTTGATGTGACGCTGATTGATGCCCATCAGCATTTCTGGAAACTTGATCGGGGTGATTATGGCTGGATCACGCCGGATATTTCCGTGCTCTATCGTGATTTTTTGCCCGATGATCTGGCACCGATCTTAAAGGATCAGGGTATTGCCCGCACCGTGCTGGTGCAGGCCGCACCCAGTGTGGCGGAAACCGAATTTATGCTGTCGCTGGCAGCGGAGCAGGACTTTATTGCCGGTGTTGTCGGCTGGGTGGATTTTGAGGACCCGGAAGCGGCAATAAACGATATCGCCCGTTTTGCCCGTCATGACAAATTTGTCGGCGTGCGGCCGATGATCCAGGATATTGAAGATGCCGACTGGATGTTGCAGGCCGAATTCTCGCCGATATTTGAGGCCCTGATAGCGCGCAATCTCGCCTTTGACGCGCTGGTTCTGCCGCGTCATTTGGCGAATTTGCATATTCTGGCCCGGCGTTATCCGTCCTTGCGCATCGTGATCGACCATGCCGCCAAACCCAAAATCCGCAATGGCATTCATGGCCCGGATGGCTATGTCGAATGGGCGCGGATGATGGGCGAATTTACCCCGCTTAAAAATGTGTATTGCAAGGTTTCAGGCCTGCTGACCGAGGCGCAATCAGGCGCGGGCCTGCATGATTTAAAACCCTATCTGGATCATTTACCGCGTGTGTTTGGCGCAGATCGCCTGATGTGGGGCAGTGACTGGCCGGTTTTGAAAATGGCGGCGGATTATCCCGATTGGGTGAAAATGACCCGGCAATGGCTCAGCACATTTGCGCCCGCCGATATTGAAAAGATTGCCGGCAAAACGGCAACGCAATTTTATCAATTATGACGGGTGCCGGCATAAACCGGCCCGTTTGGAGGTAAAAGTCATGATGGAACAAAGCCTTGTTGTGGATACCAACAAAAGGGCCAGAGGTGCGTTAAAACCGTCGCTTACGCCTGCCGCTTGCGCAACCTTGGCGCAATGCGCCGTCATGGTCTGAATTTCCCCGGTTTTCGGGCGTTTTCCGGGCTGGCATAGGCGCCCGTCACGCTGATGGACCGGATCAAAAGCTCCCTCCCGGTGGTACGCCACACCCTTCGCCACCGGGATTTTGGGCGGTTGATCCACACTCAACCGCCCCTTTTTCTTTTGTTGTGTTTGTGAGGGTGCGAGGCCGCAGGGGCATGTCGGATGCCTTTTTGCCCGTTCTCATAAACATTTATAAGCGAGGCCGCGATGAAACGTGTTGGTATGGTCATCCATGTGAAGCCGGAAAAACTGGCGGAATATAAAAGGCTACATGCCGAACCCTGGCCCGGTGTGCTTGAAACATTGCGCAAACATCATGTGCATAATTACGTGATTTATCAGCATGCCGATTTGCTGTTCGGCCATCTTGAATATGACGGCAGCGATTTTAAGGCCGATATGGCCGAAATCGCCAAAGATCCGGTCACACAGGAATGGTGGAAGCTGACCGACCCGTGCCAGTCCCCGCTTGCAACGCGCAAGGAAGGGGAATGGTGGGCCGAAATGGAAGAAGTTTTTTACATGGCATAATGCCCGCCGGGATAACCGGCACAGGGTCCGCCACACATGCAGGAGAATGACATGGCAGGAAGATTGGCAGGAAAAACCGCCGTTGTAACCGCCGCAGGCCAGGGCATTGGCCGGGCGACAGCGGAAATGTTTCTCGCCGAAGGGGCAAAGGTAATTGCCACCGACATTAACGAGGAGGCCCTGGCAAGCCTGTCGGGCATGGACACCCACAAACTGGACGTGACCGACGGGGACGCGATTGCCGCCTTTGGCAAAAAGGTGGGTGCGGTTGATGTGTTGTTTAACTGTGCGGGCTTTGTCCATCATGGCAGCATTCTCGATTGCGATGAAGATGCCTTTGATTTCAGCTTTAATCTGAATGTGCGGTCGCAATATCGCATGATGCGCGCCCTGTTGCCCGCCATGCTGGAAAATGGCGGTGGCTCCATCGTTAATATGTCGTCGGTGGCATCCTCGGTAAAGGGTGTGCCGGTGCGCTTTGTTTACGGCGCAACCAAGGCCGCGGTGATTGGCATGACCAAATCGGTTGCGGCGGATTTTGTCGGCCAGAACATTCGCTGCAATGCCATTTGCCCCGGCACGGTTGAAAGCCCGTCGCTTCAGCAGCGCATGGCCTCCCAGGGCGGTGATTTTGACGAAGTCCGCAAGGCCTTTGTCGCCCGCCAGCCCATTGGCCGCATTGGTCAGCCCGGCGAAATTGCCGCCCTTGCCACTTATCTGGCATCGGACGAGGCAAGCTATACCACCGGTGCCATTCATGTCATTGACGGCGGCTGGGTAAACTGATCCATTCAGGGTCTGTTTAGGGTCTGTCCGGTTACGGGGTTTGGCCCCAATCTGCAAAAACCAAAAGGATAAAGTCCAATGAAACTGTTACGTTATGGTCCGGTCGGTTCGGAAAAGCCCGGTCTTCTGGATGCCAATGGCACCATTCGCGATCTTTCCGGCGTGATTGCCGATCTTGATCCTTCGACCATCTCGCAGGAAACGTTCGACAAAATCGCCGCCCTCGATGCCACCAGCCTGCCGGAAGTGTCGGGTGATGTGCGCATTGGTGCCTGTGTTGGCCGTCCGGGTAAATTTATTTGCATTGGTCTGAACTATTCTGACCATGCGGCTGAAACCGGCATGCAGGTTCCGCCGGAGCCGGTGGTTTTCTTTAAGGCGACTTCGGCTGTTTGCGGCCCGAATGATAATGTTGAAATCCCGCGCGGCTCGGAAAAATCCGACTGGGAAGTTGAACTGGGCGTCATCATTGGCAAAGAAGCCAAATATGTCGATGAAGCCAATGCGATGGACCATGTTGCCGGCTATTGCGTGGTGAATGACCTGTCCGAACGTGCCTTTCAGATCGAACGTTCCGGCCAGTGGGTAAAAGGCAAAAGTGCCGATACCTTCGGCCCGATTGGCCCGTATCTGGTAACACGTGATGAAGTCAAAGATCCGCAGAATATTCCGATGTGGCTGACGGTCAATGGTCATAAATACCAGGATGGCAGCACCCAGACGATGGTCTATGGCGTGCAGTTTCTGATCCACTACCTGTCGCAATTCATGAGCCTGCAACCGGGCGACATCATTTCGACCGGCACCCCTCCGGGCGTTGGCATGGGCCAGAACCCGCAGGTTTACCTGAAGGCCGGTGATGTGATGGAACTCGGCATTGAAGGCCTGGGCAGCCAGAAACAGACAACCGTGCAGGCTTAATCGCCCAAACGTTGTTTAACGACCCGTATTTAATAAAGCCGTCATCTGTTTAACCACGGATGGCGGCTTTTTTTTTATTCCTTCGGCTCCGGCGGCAGATCAAAACTGTTGGGCAGCGACACCCAGATCACGGTTTGTGCCTCTGGCGCATGGCGCGAAAGATGGCCTTTGCCATGGGTATCCTCCACCAGCACAAAACTGCCTGCCGCCACATGGCGCACCTCGCCATCACTTGTTTCGTAATCCACAGCCCCATCCAGCCGCACCGTCAAAACCGGTTCCGGCACCGTATGCCACGCAACCTCCCGCATCCCAGCCGGAATATGCGTGATGCGAACCCGCGACGCCGGATAACTCGTCGTCACATCAAATGGCACGGCCTCAGGATGCACCGTGCGCTTCGTCGTTGGCAATTCAACTTCATCAAAATGTGATTCCCCGTCTGGGGTGGCGTAGATGCGGAGGCATTTCATTGTGGTGGACATCTTAGAGTTTATACCTTTAGGAGTTGATCCTGGATGATTTTCTAACACTAATCATGAGTTCTTCGTTACAGAGATGAAATGTTTGCAGGAACGTATATGGTTTGCTGATCCAATGGCTAGGCTTCCTAGTCAGGTGCGGCTTCTATAACTGAGAAACTAAAAATATATGGTTCCAAATAGCTATTTCTTCCATCATTGCTTTGATGCAGTCTGTTGTACGTTGCAGTCTTGTTTTCCTGTGCTACTCTCATCTTAGATGAAAATAAAATCTTTTGTAGTGTTTCTATAGTATCGATGAGCAAGGTTGTGGATAATTACGTGTGGTTGGTGGTGTGAGAGGTGCGCTGATGATTTATGATTTTGTGAAGTCAGATCTGGGCATTTTAATTTCTTGGGGGTGTACGGTCTTTGGCTTCTGCCTCAGTATATTTTTTTCAATGAAATGTAAGAAGCTAAAACGTGAAATCAAAGAATGCAAATTAATTGCATCGTCAGGGGGTGGAGATTTCAATGTTAATAGCTCAGGTGGGAAGAATGTTTACACAAAAAATTTATCCGGCGGTATGAATGTAAAAATGTGAGGGTTTTGTGAAATGGATAATAGATTTTCAGAGGGTAGTCGGAATATAGTTGTTAACAATTTGCATGGTGGGCTAAATGTTTCTTTTGAGCCTGTGCAGCAAGTTGGATCAATTATTAATATATTGTTGAGCAAGTTAATAAAGGAGGGTGGCTGTAAAAATGATATTAAAAGGCGGCCTCCGGCTGATGCTATTATAAAGATAGCTCATAATGACTTATCTTCTCGGAAAAGTGTTGTTAAAAGATATTTGGATTACTCTGCTGAGATAGAAAAGGCGTATGATGATATTAACTCAATGATTCCGTCTGGGAAAAGGGATTTGTTAAAAAGTTTGGAGAATATATATTATCAGGCTCTAGATAATTTTAAAATAGATTATTTTTCTGGCGAGGTGGATGTAAATGAAGTAAGGGCTAACTCAGTGGGCATTTTTGATTTTATTTTACATTCATTGAAAGAACGAGTTTATACAACAAAGGGAGGTCCGGAGTATGAAGAATATGTTGATACCGGAGTTGAGGTAGTTGTGGCTCATGCGTTTATAGAATGTATCGTGATGGAGAATCCCTGCAATGATACCTGAAATTGGTGAAAGTCCTTATGTTAATGTTGTTGTAATTGGGGCGGGGATAATTTTATTATTACAAAATGATGTGAATGATATTCTAGATATATACGAAAAATGTTCCCAAGATTTTGGGGTCTCTATAGATCACGTGATTTTGGCACTTGACTGGTTGTTTGCGATTGGAGTTATTTTTCTCGAAAAGGAAAGGATTTATTTTGATATTTCTTGACAAACTGACCATTTTTAAGAATGGAGATATTCTGAGGGAGATTAATTTTAAGAAAGGTCTGAATTTAATAACAAATTCTTTTGGTGTTGGGCGAACGGGTAATGGTGTTGGTAAGACAACTTTGCCTCGGGTGGTGGATTTTATATTTATGGGTCAGTTGGATGTGGTTTATGTGGATCCGGAATATAAAGAAGCGAATAAAGAAATAAAGGGTTTTTTTGAAAAAAATGATGTAATGGCCACTTTGTTAGTGTCGCGAGGAGAGCACAAAAGAAAGTCTTTTTCGCGGACTTTAAACATTAAATCAAGTGATCAGGTTTATTTCGTAGATGAACGAATCGTTCCGAAGTCTGAGTATGAAGAATCCTTGCGATTGTTTGTCTTTAACGTTGAATCTGATCGCCCATCTTTGCGGTTTTTAGCTCCAAAATTTCTGAGGCATGATAGTCATAAAATGCTTCACACTACTCACTTTTTGGACAAACGAACTAGTAATTCTGATTATTCTGAAGTGCTTCTCTATTTGTTTGGTTTCCACGATACAAATGCGCTGTCAGAAAAGAGGAAGATGAAAAACAATCTAAAAAAGAGAAAAGAAAACTTAAAGGCTTTAAATTCAATTGTGAAGGAACAAAATCTTGCAAGAGATATTAAGGAGTATCGAGAAAACGTTGAGAGTTTGCAACAAAGCTTGTTGAAATTTGAATATTCACAGAAATATTCTGACCCAGTTGGTGAATTGTCTAAATTGCAAGCCATGGAAGACGGTTTGGCGCATCAAATCCTCTCAGTGGAAAGGAAAATATCAAATATTAATTTGACTGTCGATGATTTTTTGACAAAGAAAGATAAGTATTTATTGGACGAGCTTTTGACTATATATGAATATGCTGGTGTTACAATAGATCGAGGTGTAGCTGATTTAAAGGAAGCTATGTCGTTTCATCGCAGGATTGTGGAAAAAAAGAGATTTTTCTTAGAGAGAGACCTGCCTATTCTTAAAGCGAAATTAAAAGAACTAAAGGATGATATTGAACGAGCAAAAAAGCAGAAGTCAGATATCTTTGCAGACATGCGCTCGAAGCAAAGCATTGATCGTATAACTGATAACTTGAGAAGGCTGGGTGAATTAAACGTTGAGTTGGGGAAGCTTGAAGGATTGTTGGAGCAGCAAACAGTTGCAAAGCATAAACTCGAGGCAGCGGGCGATCAGTATGAAAATATTCTCGAGGAAATTCAAGGGCAAATTATCTTAGTGAAATCATTTATTGCGGTGATAAATGTTTACTTTTTAGATCTAGCTAAAAGCCTATTATCAGAAGAGTACACGGTTTTTTTTGATTTTGATTCGGCGCGTGACCATTGTGATGTATATATAGAGAATGGGGCAACAAACCCAGAGGGTGGCAAGAAAAAGTTGGAAGTTATCTCCTTTGATTTGTCTTATATACAGGCTGTCCATCATACTGGCTATGTGAGGCCGTCATTTGTTTTTCATGATAGTATAGAGGATGTCGATAGTAAGCAAATATTGGAAATTTTCGAATATTCCGAGACTTTTCCGGGTCAGCATATAATTTCAATGTTGTCAGATAAGTTAAGTGCCGAAGATTTTGAAAAATATAAAAGTTCGATGATATTGGTGTTAGACGAAAACAATAAGTTCTTTGGTGTCTAGTTTATTTTCATTATCGCACATCCCCACCTAAAGCTTGATACAGCGTCACCAAATTCAAAATCTGGTTGAGCTGGTTTTGCAGGAGGGATTCTTCGGCGGTGCGGCGTTTTTCCTGGGCGTCGAGCCAGTTTTGCATGGAGACGGCACCGGCGCGAAAGCGGGTTTCGTAGATGCGTTCGGCATTGCGGGCGTCATCAAGCGCGGCGCGCAGGTTTTGCGCCTGTTCGATATAATGATCCCGTGCTGACAGGGCGGTTTCAACGTCGCTGAAGGCCTTATAGAGTGTTTGGCGATAATTGATCACATCCTGTTCATATTGGGCTTCGGAAACACGGATATTGAGCTGGCTTTCATTCCAGTTCAGGAAGGGCAGGGCGATGCTGGCCCCCAGTGTGCCAATCGGGTTTTGCAACAGGTTGCGCAGTTGGTCGCTGCTCGTGCCCAGTTCGCCGGTCAGGTTCAGGGTGGGCAGCAGGCTGGTTTTGGCGGCATTAATATCGGCGACATCGGCGCGCAGGCGCAATTCGGCGGCCTTCACATCCGGGCGACGTGCGAGAAGTTCCGCCGGGAGGCCCGCCTTAACAATGGGCAGGGTGCCATCGGGCAGGGTTTTGCGCGCAATGTCAATTTGTTGCGGCGGCTGATCAAACAGGATCGACAGTGCGTTTTTATTGGCCTTCAGGCTTTGCGCAATTTGGGTGTAATTGGCAAGCTGGCTTTCGAGGCTTTGGCGGGATTCATACAGTTCCAGCGAGCTTGACGCGCCAGACTGATATTGCACATTAACCAGCTCCAGCGTTTTGCGGGCATAGTCAATGCTGGCCTGGGCGATGGCAAGGCGTTGTTGGTCATAAACAGTTTGCCAATAGAGATTGGCAGTGGTGCCGGTTAAGGTTAGCGCGGTGCTGGCGCGGTCCTTTTCGGTGGCAAGGGCCTGCCATTTTTTGGCGTCATATTTGCTGCCGAGTTTTCCCCATAAATCAACCTCGTAACTGACACTGCTGGTGGTGCCATAATTGCGCGAAATGCGCCCGGTATCGAAGTTGCGCGAGGTGGAGGATTTGGCCCCGGCGGACAGGTCCGGGAACAGGTCGGTTTTGGCGATGCCGGCCTGAAGCTGCGCCTGGCGGACCTTGATGGTCGCAGCGGCGAGGTCGTTATTGCGGGCCAGTGCCCTGGCAACCAGCCGGTCCAGCGCCGGGTCGTTAAAATTGTGCCACCAGTTTGATTGCGTGGTGGCGGCCTTTGATGCCGCATTGGTGCCCGTCGCCCCGGTTTTGTTGCCGGTTGTCGCCGTGGCGCTGGTAGGGCTGTTGGCATTCCAACCGGCCGGCAGGGTGACATCGGGCTGGCTGTAGGTGGTTTTTTCCAGGCTGGAACAGCCCGCCAGCACAAGCAGGCCAAGGATGGTGCCGGATTTCAGGGTTGTTTTCAGCATTTTTTATCCTTCAGTCCCGGTTTAAGGCATCAACAGGGTTGAGGCGGGCGGCGTTGCGGGCGGGCAGAAAGCCAAACAGAACCCCGATCATGGAAGAGCAGGCAAAGGCCGCGACAATGGATGTGGTGGAATACATCATCTCGAACGGTGTGCCGAGCATACCAAACAAAACCCCGATCAAAAGGGCCAGTGACACACCCAGCGTGCCGCCAATCAGGCAAACCAGCACCGCCTCGATCAGGAACTGGCGCAAAATATCGCCCTGACGGGCCCCTACGGCCATGCGCACACCGATTTCGCCGGTCCGTTCGGTCACGGAAACCAGCATGATATTCATCACCCCAATGCCCCCGACAATCAGCGAGATCACCGCGATAGAGGAGACCAGCAGCGTGAGGGTGGCCGTGGTGGTTTCAATGGTTTTGCGAATGGTATCGGTATTGATGGTGAAAAAGTCGCGTGTGCCGTGGCGGCGTTGCAGAAATTCGGTAATTTTTTGATCCGCCAGCTTGGTATCAACCGCATCGGCGACGCGCACGGTGATGTTGGTCAGGTAATTCTGCCCGGTCATGCGTGTCATGACCGTGGTGTAAGGCAGCCAGACATTCAGGCTGTCATCGCGGCCAAAGGCACTTTCATGCGGTTTGGTCACACCAATGATGCGAACAGGAACCGAGCCCAGCAAAATCACCTGACCGACCGGGTCTTTGCCATTGGGGAACAGTCTTTTGCGGGTATTGTTGTCGATAATGGCGTCTTGGTTGCGGTTATCGACGGCACGCTGATTAAACCAGATCCCGGATGCCATGTCATAGCCCCGAACACGGCCATATTCCACACCCACGCCCGAGACGGACGCCTTCGCCTCGATATTGCGATACCGCAGGGTGACACTGGTCGAGACGGTGGGGGTGACGCTATCGACATAATATTGGCTGCTCAGTGCCGTGGCATCCGCTGCATTCAGGGTGCGAATGGTGTCGGCATCCGGGTCGCCAAAATCCTTGCCGCGATAGATATCGATGGTGTTGGTCCCAATCGAGCTGATATCTGCCAAAACCTTTTCGCGCGACCCGG
The DNA here is from genome assembly GCA_050299455.1 of Thalassospira sp. Taxonomy (GTDB): domain Bacteria; phylum Pseudomonadota; class Alphaproteobacteria; order Rhodospirillales; family Thalassospiraceae; genus Thalassospira. The sequence goes on along the minus strand of JBNKVZ010000037.1, from coordinate 6,280 downwards.
TGCCAAGGGCGACGACAGACACCACGGATGCAATGCCGATGATAATGCCCAGCATGGTCAGAAAGGTGCGCAGGCGGTGCGCCATCATGGCGATTAACGCCATTTTAAAGGCCTCGCCAAAGCGGCCCAATTCGGCGAACAGGCGGTTGCCTTTGGGTTTTTGCGTAAAGGGGGCGGGGTTGCTGTTTTCGCTGCTGTCGGTGGCGGTTTGGCGTTCATCACGGATGATTTCGCCATCGAGAATTTCGATCACCCGTTCGGCATGGGCGGCGACCTGTGCATCATGGGTAACAAGAATAACGGTATGCCCGTCGGCATGAAGGTCGCGCAGCAGGGCCAGGGTTTGTTCGCCGCTTTTGCTGTCCAGCGCGCCGGTGGGTTCGTCGGCCAGAATAACGTCACCACCATTCATCAATGCCCGCGCGATGCTGACACGTTGTTGCTGCCCGCCGGAAAGCTGGCCGGGCCGATGATGGGTGCGGTCGCCCAGGCCGACCTTTTCCAGCAGGCTACGGGCACGCTTTTCGCGCTGGCTGGCGGAATAACCGGCATAAATCGCGGGGACTTCGACATTGCCAAGGGCGGTCAGGTCTGAGAGCAAATGATAGCGTTGAAAAATAAAGCCGAAATATTCGCGGCGCAGGGCGGCCAGTTCGTCGGCTTCCAATATATCGGTGGTGCGGCCATTGACCCGATAGGTGCCGCGTGTTGGCTGGTCCAGGCAGCCCAGAATATTCATCAGCGTTGATTTGCCCGAGCCCGAGGCCCCGATAATGGCAACCATTTCGCCGCGTTCAATCGTCAGGTTAACACCCTTGAGAACGGCGATTTTCTGGTCGCCAGCGGGATATTCACGCCACAGGTCGGTGATTTCGATCAGCGGGGCCGTCATATTAGAAACGTGCCCCTCTCGGTTTGCCGGGAATTTGGGCGTCACTGCGGGCCATGCCGACGATTACGGTATCGCCTTCTTTCAGGCCCGAGGTGATTTCGGCTTTGACATTGGTATTAAGCCCGACGGTGACGGGTTGCTGGCGGGTTTTGCCGTTGTCAGCCGGGATTTCAACATAGTTTTTGCCATCCGGCTCGGTTTTGAGGGCGGATGAGGGAATGATCAGCGCGTTTTGACCGATTTCAGGATAATTGTGACCTCGGTGGTCATGGCAATGCGCAGGATGCCGTCGGGATTGGCGACATTAAACAAGGCGTTGTAATAAACCGCCTTGTTGTCTGCGATGCCGTTATCATTTGTGTCAATTTCGTCGGGCGCGGGTTCAATGGATTGCAATGTCGCGTGATAGCGTTTGTCGGGCGCGCCCAGAATGGTGAAATAAACCTTCTGTCCCGGTTTAACGCGGATGACATCGGCCTCTGAAATTTCGGCCTTGACCGTCATGGTCGAAAGCTGGGCCAGTTTAAGGATGGTGGGGGCGGATTGCACAGCATTCACCGTTTGCCCGACCTTAACCGGCAAGGACACCACGGTGCCATCCATCGGCGCGCGGATTTGGGTGTAATTCAGATCGATCTGGGCGGTATCAACCGCGATGCGGGCCTGGTCTATTTGCGCATTCAAGGCTTTGATCTCGGCCTTGGTGACGGCAAGGGTGGCCTCGGCATTTTCCAGATCCTCCTGCGGGGAGGCATCAAGGCGGCGCATTTTCTGTTGCCGTTTATAGGCCTGCTGCGCCTGGCGCAAGGTCGCCTTTTTCGAGGCCAGCTGGGCTTCGATATTGGTCAGTTTCGCCTTGGTATCGCTTAAGGCGTTTTGCTGGGTCGAGGGGTCAATTTCCGCAATCGGGTCGTTCTTTTTAATCACATCGCCCAAATGGACATACAGTTTCTTGATTTGCCCGGAAACCTGCGCGCCCACCGACACCAGTTGTGAGGCCTCCAGCGCGCCACTGGCGAGAACCGTGCTTTGAAGATCGCCGCGTGTGACCTTGGCGGTGACATAGCTCGGCGCGGATTGGGGCGGAAAAATATAGGTGCGTGCCAGCCACCCTCCTGCGGAAAGCAACAGCAGGACAATGACAAGGGTAACAGGCCGGGCGAACAGTTTTTTCATAAGAATCCGTGGGGCTGAATTCGTAAAAGAAAGCAGAGACGACAAAGCGTAGACAGTGGCAGCGTTTCGAAAAAAGGATGTGCAGCCCCCTAGATAACATTCCCGGGGCCGATTTGGGGGTTATATGATGAAAAAAATATGTAAGCAGGTGGTGTGCAAGCGTCGAACGGCAACCATATGGGGTTTAGGCACGTTGTTCGCACCTGCAATGGCGGGCTTGGTGTGCAAAAAATCATAGCAGACGTGTTTTTAGCTAATAAGACCGTCACAATAGTTTCCTTGCGGAGAAGCCCGGAAAATATTATCAACACCGTTTGCGGCGTAACGGGGCCATGCCGTCATTTTCATGACAGATTGCAAATAAGCTTTCAGGACGTGTCTGGTAACAGATCATTCATGAATTTGTCAGGTTTCATGTCGTATGATTATGACGTTTCTATGTGTTAAATTATTTAACGTTTCAACAAGATAAAGGACATTGACGCATCTGCGCCAATAGGCTCTGCCCGCACCGGGGCTGATTGTGCCGCACTGTGTTGATCGCCATGACGGTTCACAAGTATGACAATTGAGAAAAATACGCTGCCGGAACAACCGGCGACGGCCCCCCTGACGGCGGAGGATACAGCACAGGACATGCAGGAAAATGCTGCGCCGGAATTATCGGTGGTTGTGCCGGTTAAAAACGAAGTCGAAAATGTTGAACCGCTTGTAACCGAAATTGTCGCGGCCCTGCGTGGCAAGGTGCCGTTTGAAATTATTTATGTCGATGATGGCAGTACGGACGAAACCACAACCATCATTCGTGACCTGCGCCCGCGCACGCATGAACTGCATTTGATTTGCCATGAAAAAAGCTGTGGTCAGTCGATTGCGGTTTTGACCGGGGTGAAACATGCCCGGGGCAAGCTGATTGTCACCCTGGATGGTGACGGGCAAAACGACCCGGCCGATATTCCGCAATTGCTGGAACGTTACAAGGCAGAGGGCGCAGATGCCCAGGTGCTGATTGCTGGTTGGCGCGCCAACCGGCATGATACGGCCATGAAGCGCATTCAGTCGCGCATTGCCAACAAGGTGCGGGGTGGTTTGTTAAAGGACCAGACGCCCGATACCGGGTGTGGCATCAAACTGTTTCGCCGCGACGATTTTTTGGCCTTTCCGCGCTTTAACCATATGCACCGTTTCTTGCCCGCCCTGATGTTGCGCGATGGCGGACGGGTGTTCTCGGTGGCGGTTAATCACCGCCCACGGTTGCGGGGAACGTCAAATTACAGCATGATGAACCGGCTTTGGGTTGGCATCGTTGACATTATGGGTGTGATGTGGCTGCAGGCCCGTGCCAAAACACCCGTTGTGAAATCAAAGGAATAGGCTGCGGCAATGCATGATTGGCTTGCACGGTTATTCGCTCATCTGGATGCCTGGTTTGTGTTGGGCATTGTTGGGCAGGTCATGTTTTCCGGCCGGTTTCTGGTTCAGTGGCTGGTCAGTGAAAAACATGCCAAAAGCATCGTTCCCGTCGCGTTTTGGTATCTGAGCATTGCGGGCGGCATTTGTCTGATGGTTTATGGCCTGAAACGGGCCGAACCGATTATTATTCTGGGCCAGTCCTTTGGCCTGATTGTATATGCGCGGAACCTGTATTTCATTCATCGTGAAAAACGCGACGCCAAGGCAGAAACCATCCCGTCGATCGTGGCGGAATAAAGCGGCTTTTAATCATACGGAAATCACATGAGCATTCATAACCGCACCGGCGCAAAGACGGTATCGTTTGGCGTGATCCTGGGTCTATGGGTATTGGTTGCGGTTTTGGGCGTGTTCGCCCGGCCGTTATTGCCGGTCGATGAAACGCGCTATCTTTCGGTGGCGTGGGATATGTGGCTGCACCACAACTGGCTGGTGCCGCACCTTAATGGTGAACCCTATGCCCATAAGCCGCCGCTTTTATTTTGGTTGATGAATGCCACCTGGGCGATTTTTGGCGTTAACGATTTTACCGCCCGCCTGATTGCGCCGCTTTTTGCCGGGTTAAATCTGGTGATGCTGGCATTGCTGGCAAAGCGTATTTGGCCAGACAAACCGGCAATTGCCCAGCTTGCCCCGCTGTTTCTGATTGGCGGCACATATTATGCCGGTTATGGCACGCTGACCTATTTTGACATGCTGCAATGCTTTTTTGCCTTGCTGGGCTGGTATGGCGTGTTTGTCGCCAATGAGGGGACTGACCGCAGTTATCGCAGTCATCGTAAAGGCTGGATCATTACCGGCATTGCCATTGGTTTGGGTGTGCTGGCCAAAGGCCCGGTGATTTTGCTTTATGTGTTGCCCGCCGCGGTTTTTGCGCCGCTTTGGCGCCGTGACTGGTCGGCCCTGACCGGTGCGGGGGCGGCTCGACGTCCCGGCGAAAAGGGGGTGTTAAACGGCAAGGGCGCGCAAAATAGCAGCCTTGGGCGCTGGTATGCGGGGATGGGGCTGGCGGTTTTGCTGGGTGCCGTGATTGCGCTGTGTTGGGCCATTCCGGCGGCAATTTTTGGCGGCGAAGCTTATCGCAATGCCATTTTCTGGGGCCAGACAGCGGGCCGCATGGTCGATAGTTTCGCCCATGTCGAACCGTTTTATTATTATCTGGTTGCCCTGCCGGCCATGTTGCTGCCCTGGCTGTTTTGGGGCGGTTTGTGGCGGTCGCTATTTGGCTTTGGCTGGCGCCGGGACCTTGATGCCGGGTTGCGGTTTTGTCTGGTGGTCGCGGTATTCCTGCTGGTTGCCTTTAGCCTGATTTCGGGCAAACGGGTGCATTATATTTTGCCGGTATTGCCGTTATTGTCGCTGGTTTTTGCCCGCACCCTTGCCGATTTGCCCACCCGCCGGATTGATCAGATCCCGGTGGCGGCATTTTTGATCATTTTGGGTGTGGCCGGGTTGGTTGCACCGTTCCTGCCCTCATTTTTTGATAAAATCCCGGCCTGGGTCGGCTTGCTGGATGGCTGGTGGGGGGCCTTTTTGCTGCTGGCTGGCGGGGGGCTTTTGGTGATGGAAACGCGCCGCACGGGTGCGGTTGCCATCCTTGCCGGGGTTAATTTGCTGCTGGTTTCGATGGTATTCATGATCGCATCGCCGCGCCTGCATACCGATTATAACATGCAGCCTATGGCGCAATATCTAAAAACCCAGCAGGATGCCGGGCGCAATGTTGCCTATTGGGGCAAATATCACGCGCAGTTCCAGTTTTTAGGGCGTTTGGGCCAGCCCATTCCGATGTTGCTGACCATGGACGAAGTGCAGCAATGGGTTGATGCACATCCGAATGGCGAAGTGATTGCCCGGCGTGATAACCCGATTACCGGACCCAACCAGCCCCTGGCACGGTTTGATTATAAAAACGACCATTTGGTGATCTGGAACGCCGCCGCCGTTAAGGCGAACCCGGATGAGGTATTGGCCCGCTAAATTGCAGGTCATGCCGGATTAAAAGCGGTTTCAGGGCGAGGGTACGGGCGATACGACCTCGACCTGGGGCTGTTGGTTTGTGTTCCAGTGAAACAACACAAGATGCCATAGGCCAGGGGCTTTGCGCGACGGGTCAATAAGGCCCTGTGCGCCCAGGGCTTCAAGCTGGTCGCGCACGCGCCAAGCGGGCGGTGTTTGCCCCTGTGTCACAAGGTCCTGCCAGGGTGCTGTGGCGTCTGCCAAATTGATACCCGCCTTTTCACATGCCTTTTCATCGCGCAGATCAAAAATCCGCTGCGCAGTTACCGAGACTGTGACCATTTCAAGCCCGCCCGTGCGTTCGGCACGATGGGCTATCATCGCGGCCTTCACACCCTCGGGCGAGGAACTAAGATAAAGTGTCGGTTGATCCGCCCGCGAATATCGCCCGGCCGTGCGGGAGCCAGCAAGGCTGCTCGTAACATAGCGCGGGTCAATGGCGCGATAAAACAGGCCCTGTAGGGGGCGAAAAATTGCGTCACGGTTTTGCGACATAGGGCGACTTCCGGGTCAGATAGCTAAAGACGGGCTGGGGCGGGCCGCGGCGGGTAGGGGGTGGTTGTGTATTTTACTATAACCGTTGTTTTTTAAGGCGGAAAAGTCTGTCGTGCGATGGTTTATTATTTTCTCGCTATGGTGGGGCGTGGGGCACTGGCATTGGCCTGATTTTGGATTATCTCAATTTCATCTGTGGTGTGTTGTCAGGCTTTGAATAGCGCG
>JBNKVZ010000036.1:0-31655 GCA_050299455.1 Thalassospira sp. | reverse complement strand
ATCGAAGCCGCCCGCGCCGGCGATGCCGGCAAGGGCTTTGCCGTGGTCGCCGCCGAGGTCAAAAACCTGGCCAACCAAACCACCCGCGCAACCGAAGACATTGCCGGGCAGATTGGCGATATTCAGGGATCGACACAAAATGCCCTTGGCGCGATCAAGCATCTTGCCGGCCGTATGAAGGAGCTTAACGAGGTCGCATCGGGCATTGCCGCCGCCGTTCAGGAACAGGATGCCGCAACCGGTGAAATTGCCCGCAATGTTTCCGAGGCCGCGACGGGCACCAAGGAAGTATCGGTCAATGTCGATGGTTTGCGCGCATCAGCCGAGGAAGAACGCCAGGCATCAGGCGAAGTTCTGCATGCTGCCAAAGACCTGAGCGACAAGTCGCACACCCTGCTGTCGCAAATTCATACCTTCCTGCGCGAAATCCGCGCGGCCTGAGGGCACTCAACATCTTGGATGACAAGGCAGGCTGTAATATGCAGCCTGCCTTTTCTTTTTCAACAATTGGCAGCGTTTTTAAACACCAGTTGCGACACACATTCCCTATCGGGCAATCACCGCCCCACAGGCATCAAACAGGGCCTGCGAACGCTGGCGCGCCAGCCAGGCATCATCGGGATTGGAGTCGTCACGCCCGTCATTGTTAAATCCATGACCGGACTTTTCGTAAATATATACCGGCACTTCGGGATGGGCGGCCTTGATCGTCGATAAGGCCTCATCAGCCGCGATATGAGGGTCCTTGCGGCCAAAATGACAAATAACCGGGCATTTCAGGGCCATATCGGCAATTTTCGCAACTCCGCCGCCATAATAGCTGACAACGGCAGACAGGTCGTCAATCTGTGAGGCTGCCCGCCAGGCAACCGTCCCGCCATAACAATAGCCGATCAAAAAGACCGGCCCGTCTTCCTTCAGCGCATCGACACAGGCGCGCACATCGGAAACCGGGTTTTCCGTGCCATTATCACTGGCATATTTAAGCCCGGTTTTAAAACCGGCCTCGTCATGATCGGCCGCAAAACCGCGTTCCTGGCGGTCAAACATGGACGGTACCATCACTTCATATCCCGCATCGACCCAGCGTTGCGCATCCTGCAGGATATAAGGGTCCAGACCAAAAATTTCCTGCACCAGAATCAATCCGCCCTTGCGCTGGCCTTCGGGTTTGGCGTGCCAAACGTCAAATTCAAATCCGTCTATTTGCGATTTCAGCGTGATCATCTCGGACAATTTTTATTCCTTACCGCCTTAAACCAAAAAAATAAAAGGCGGAGCCCGGAGGCACCCGCCTTTTTTTTAATCGTGCGTATTACGTTCGGTCATGCCCGATCAGACAGACTGATTGATCCAGTCAACCAGTGCGCTTTTCGGCATGGCGCCAACTTTGATGGCCGAGACTTCGCCGCCCTTGAAAATCATCAGGGTCGGAATGCCGCGCACACCGTATTTGGCGGGAACGTTCGGGTTTTCGTCGATATTGACTTTGGCAATGGTCAGCTTGTCACCAAGTTCACCGGCGATTTCGTCAAGATACGGGGCAATCTGCTTGCACGGACCGCACCATTCCGCCCAGAAATCGACCAGAACCGGCGTATCTGAGCCAATAACGTCAGAGTCAAATGACCCATCGGATACTTTAATCGTTGTCATTCTGTCAGATCCTAGTTGTTACGAGGTCATACACCCAAGCGGGTAACCTCGATCCGCTTATAGGGGCAAAGGTAGGCAGGCAGAGGCCAAAGGTCAAGCGCGTTGCATTCGCATCAGACTTTCGGGCAGCTCAACCATCCATGGGCCATTGGTCCACAGAATATGACAGCGAATGATTTTATCGGGATACATCTGGGTCAATGCATCGCGATAAATCGCCATTTGCCGCCGATAAGCCATCGGTGTCTGTTCCACATCACGCGGCGGCGGACGGTTGGTTTTATAATCCACAATCATCACTTCATCGTCGGTCATCACCAACCGGTCAATCTGGGCGGAAACCACATCACCGCCGACAATACCAACCAACGGCACCTCGGCCCGCGACGCGGGGCCAAAAATCGGCGCAAAATCCGGGTTGTCAAAAATCGCCAGAGTCTCGGTGGCGATTTCAAATTGCTGATCAATACTCAGCCCATGTACGGGCTGGCTTAAAAACCGTTCCGCCGCGTCAAAACGCCGTTCGGGCGGCAGGTCTGGCAGAAGCTCCAATAATTTATGGATCAAAATCCCGCGTTTGAAACTTTGCCCCTGATCCCCGCCCAAAGGCGACTGCACCGATGGTTCATCCTCCATCGGGCGGCTGGGTGCTAACGGGCGGGGCGGAAACACTTCTTCGGGCGCAATTGTTCGCATCAGGGTTTCAACACCCGCTGTCATCCCATCAACAGGTACCCCGGCATCTTTCCCGGCCGGGTCAACAAGGCCCAATTGATCAATCCGGCCTTTTTCCGGCTTGGGATCGACCATTTGTTCCGTTTCCCAAACAAAGCCCGGCCCGACCCAGCCCGATGGCGATACACTGGCAAAATCCATTTCCGTTTGATCGGCAAATTCAACCATGGCCGTTTCACACAAATTATACCAGCAATGCGCTGGCGGTTTTGATTTCCCCTGCCAGCCACAAATATAAAGCCGGTCTTCAGCCCGGGTCAGCGCCACATAAAGCAAACGGTTATATTCCTGATCCCGTTTCAGGGCGATGTCTTCACGCAGCAGTTTCACCCGGTCATTTTCCAGCGCCACACGCGGCAACCAGAACATCAACTGGTCCCGGTCCTGCCAAAACAGGTTGGGCGACTGGGTCGGCACTTGCATGGTATCGGGCAAAAAGACAATCGGCGCCTGCAGGCCCTTGGCCCCATGCACGGTCATGATGCGCACTTCATCACGCCCGCTTTGTTCAAGGTCACGCTTGATCTCGGCCTCACCCGCCATCAACCAGTGCAAAAAGCCCTGCAGGGTTGGGGCATGTTCGGCCTCGTAATTCATGGCAAGGTTCAAAAATTCGTCAATCGGGTCATTGGCTTCAATGCCCAAACGGCCAACAAGGCGCGCGCGCACGCCACGGGCATCCTCACCGCGCCCGCCCAGCAATTCGCCATATAGCTCGAACGGGCGTTCATAATCCACCCGGCCCAGCCAGCGCGCCAAAAAGGCATAGGCACGGCCAAAATCAAGGTTTTCATCGGCCCGTTCACGCAGGGCATGCCACAGAGTCCGGCGGCGATTATGGGCCAAATCAAACAGCTGTTCTTCGTCAAAGCCGATGATCGGGCTTTTCAACAGCGTTGCCAAATTCAAATCGTCATCGGTCATTAACAGGAAGCGGCCAAAGGCGATCAGATCCATCACGGCCAACTGTTCGGTGATTTCCATTCGGTCCACACCGGCCACCGGCACATTGCGTTCCTTTAGCGCCTTGACCACCTCGTCGACAAAGGCGGTACGACGCCGTACCAAAATCATGAAATCCCCGGCGCGCACCGCCCGCCCGCGTGACGGCAAAATTTCCCCCGCATCCACCGCATGACGAATGCGCCCGGCAATCACCCGCGCCAGCCGGATTTCCGGGTCATCAAGGCGGACAATACGGGTCGGCGGTGTCCAGGGTTCCTGGTCCTCGCGCGGTTCGGGGGCAACGGGCGGCCATAATTCAATACGCCCGGCATGACCCTGACGAAACGCCTTATGGGCCACATTTTGCCCTTCATCGCCAACACCCTGGCGGGCAATCAGCCCGGCGAAAACCCGGTCCACCGTGCCCAGCACGGCCGAGGTTGACCGAAAGGAAATATTCATCGGCACTTCGCGCCATTCCGCCGCGATGTCGGCGGCACGACGGGCAAAATGGCGGCGCATTTCAGCAAATTTTTCCGGATCAGCCCGCTGAAAGCTGTAAATCGATTGTTTCGCATCCCCAACGGCAAAGATGGTGCGCGGTTTATCCTCGTGCTGGCTGGCATCGTTGAAAAACTCTTCGGCCAGAATTTGCACCACTTTCCATTGTTCGGGGTTGGTATCCTGGGCTTCGTCAATCAGGATATGGTCCAGCCCTTCATCAAGCTTGAACAACACCCAGCCCGCAATCCCGGCCTGTTGTTCGAGCAGGCGAACGCTGTTTAAAATCAAATCGTCATAATCCAGCCAGGCATGCAGCGCCTTTTTGCGCGCATAACGGGCCAACATCGCTTCGCCCATGCAAATCAAGGCGGAGGTGGATTGTGCCAACAGGGCCGCCTTGCGGTTTTTTTCCAGCATCACCAGGCGGGCACATTCCTGTTCCAGCGCATCGGCCCCCGCCGGGTGGTTTTCACCCGCCTTTTTGGTAATCAGCTTGGCACGAGGCTCGCCGGTGGAGGCGGTGAAAAACACCGTCCGATAATCATTAAAAACGGCAATGCGGTCTTCAATGGTTGTTTTTTCCAAAAACTGGGCCAGGGCAGGCACCCGGTCCTTATCCGTTTTGGTCCCCGATTCCAGGGCGGCAAGTGCCATCATCAAACCCTGCCGGTCAAAGGCCGTGTCTGCCAGGGCATCACGCAGCAATTTTTCCGCCGTTTGCCCCGGGGCAACGCCCAGCGATTTATAAACCGCCTCGCACATGCGATCCCGGCCGTGATGGGCATCCAGCATCCGTTTTAGGCGGCCCCGCTCGCGCGCAAGGTCGCGCATGACCTCGCCAAAGGCCCCTTCGCGCACCTGCCCGGTCACAACCGACAGGGCATCGGTTAAAATCGGGTCATGGCCGCTGCGCGCATAGGCCAGCACTTCTTCCTGGGTATCGGCCATTGTTTCGGATGCGGTACGGTCATCCATAATCTCGAAATGCGGGGCCAGCCCGGCTTCTAGCGGAAACCGGCGCAATAATGACTGGCAAAAGGCATGAATGGTCTGGATTTTCATGCCACCGGGCGCATCAAGCACACTTGCAAACAATCGCCTTGCGCGCCGGGTTTCCTCCATGCCCGGTGCAGCCCCGGCAAGGTCTGCCAGATCGCGCTGCAAATCGGCATCTTCCATCGTCGCCCAGCGGCCCAACCGTTCATTGACGCGGTTAGCCATTTCAGCCGCCGCCGCCTTGGTAAAGGTCAGGCATAAAATGCGGTGTGGTTCCGTCCCCGACAGCATCAGGCGCAACACCCGGTCCGACAAAACCTTGGTTTTCCCGGCCCCGGCCGATGCCGACACCCAAACCGACGCCATCGGGTCCGATGCCCGGCGTTGCAGAATATTAGGATCATCCGCGCCATCATGGCCCGGTGCGCTGTAGGGCGGCTGGTTCATGCCCATTTCCCCGTCCATATCGTCAAAGGACTGGCTCATTTCAGGCCTCCGCCGTTATCGGGTCTTGCTGCCGGGGTTGGCTGGCCGGTTTCTTCGCTGCCCATCCATTCGCGGGCACGCGAAAGATGGACATAATCGGAATATTTCGGCGCATTATCGGGGTGTGGCACACTCAGATAGGGAGTGTTTAAATCGGCAAAGGCCGTGGCAAGGGCGGCGACCCCGGCAATGGCATTTTGGGCCAGTTCATGCGGCGTGGTTTTCATTTTGGCGGTATCAATTTCCTTGATCTCCCCCGCCGGGTCCCCGCCCGACAGTTTCCAGAAGGCATAGGATGCCGGGGGGCCCTTTTCCACCGCCTCAAACCCGCCCTGCTCGGCAATTGCGCCTTCCAGCGGTAATTGCGGGGCAAAACCGTTCATCACGTCACGCGCCGTCGGCGGCACGCCGGTTTTATAATCAATAATGGCGATGCCGCCATCGCGCAGCACATCCACCCGGTCGGCACGGGCATAAACCTCGAACCCGGAGCCAAGAACCATGCTGCCCTTGCGTTCACTAAAGGATGCGCGCAAATACGCCCGCCGGCCGGCCTCGGTCTGGACGAACCATTTGGCAATGCGTTGAAAACGCGGCCACCAGAAGGCCCATAATCCCGGACGGGCCTTGAGCGGGGCAAAAACCTCCTCGCCAATCATCAATAAACGGTTTTCCGCATCGGCGGGTAAATGGTCATGATACTGGCTGATGAACCTATCCAGGGCCTCGTGAATATAATTGCCGTAATCGGCCGCGCCGGGGTCCAGGTCAATATCGTCCAAGCGCTGCAATTTCAGGATATGACGGGCGTAAATCGCATAAGGGTCACGCATCCAGGTTTCGATCTGCGTCACAGACAAGCGGTTGGGCCGGGCTTCGATCGGCGGGGTTGGGGCCGGGCGGCCAATACGAACCCGCATTTCATCGGTTGGTTCGTCAAGCTGATCGGCAAGCTGGCGCCACTGCGCGGCATCGGCCCGTTCCATCACAACACCGGATTTACGCAAAATGTTCTCGATCCGTAACAACCAGCGTGACGGCACGGTTGGCGTGCCGCCCACCCGCAAGGCACGGGTCATCACCACCTGGGGCGCACAAAAAAGCTGCTGAAAATCATGCGCGGATTGCCCAATGCGATGTTCGGGCGCCGGCAGACCAAATTTACGCCGCATCGGGCGGCTCATCCACGGGTCGGACCCGGCTTCAGGCGGCCAGACACCTTCATTCAAGCCGCCCAAAATGGTTAAATCCGCCTGCTGCATTTGCGCTTCGACCGTGCCCCAAATAAACAGGCGCGGATGTTTGCCAAAACGCGGGCGCACCGCACGGTCGGCCATCAGGGCATCTAAAAAGGCACCATACCGCGTCCCTTGCAGGGCCTCAAACCCCGGCAGGGCCTGTAGTAATTCATAAACAAAGTCCGCCAATGCCTCGCCCGCATCGCCGCGCCACAGGCGGTCTGCCCCGTCCTGCTGGTCGGTTGCGGCCAGAATTTCGCAACAGCGCACATGGGTGCGCAGCGCCTCGACCGGTAAAATCGTTTTATCGTCCATCAAATCGCGCAGCGGCGACAACGCCGTTTCCAGGGCCTGCGCCAAATCGCACAGACGTTGATGGTCGTCGCGAATGCGTTCGATACGCGGGGCGGCATTGGCGGCGTTGCTTTTGCTGATGCGATCAATCGTTTCGTCACGCCAGCCATCAATCGCACTGACCAACCCGTCCAGCCCCGGTCCCGGCCGGGGTCCACGCAAAATTTGCAATTCCAGCAGGCGGGTATGGGTCCTGAAAGTTTCCGGTGCCAGGCCTGCCGCACATAACGGGTGTTTTAACAATTCCAGCAACGGCACGGGGGCAAATTGTTCCTGTACTGTGCGCACTACCAAACGCAGGAAAATCGCCGGGGCGGTGTCATGTAAAGGCACACCGGCTGAATCATCCACATCCACTTCCCAGCGCCGCAATTCGGTGGCCACCCGGCGCGCAAGGCCCCGGTCCGGCGTTACCAGCGCACAGGTTTTGCCGGGTTCCTCAAGGGCCTGGCGCATCATAAGCGCGATGGTTGCCGCTTCCTCGCGCGCGCCAGAGCAATCCACCCGCAAAACCCCGTCCAGCACATCCGGGGCAAAATTGCGGATATAACGCCACTGATCGGTGGTTTGCGCCGGGCGCAGGGCCTCGCGCACCAGACGGCGGCGTTCAACCTGCGCGGATGGGGCAATGTCCCCCTCGTCAGACGGCGGCATTGGGCGGCCATCGGGCAAGGCAGTGTCCATAGCCGATGATAACGAGCTTTCGGGGGCTGGAAAATCATCAAACAGATCACGCATCGCGCCGGATGTTGCGGGCGTGGATACGGGTTCCTGCACCGGATCAGGGAAAGCTACAGGTTCTGCCACAGCTCCTGCCGCGTCGTCATAGATATCGGGACTATCGGCCCAAGAAGCCGGATTGCTGGCACCGTCCAAATCAGTTGCCGCATCATCTGCCCCGCCCCAGGGGCGCACATTTTCCGGGGCCTTTTCGATATGGGTTAGCAGGCGGGATAACAAATGTTGTGGATGGGCGGCATCCTCGGCAATTGCCAGCCAGTCCCCCGATGACAGGCCCGTCATTAATCCGGGCAACACCACCCGCCCCTGTGGCAGGGCCAAAACCGCGCCCATCAATGTGCGCAAGGCCGGAAACGGGGCGGTGGAACCCGCCACAATCACCGGATATTGCGGCGGATGACTTTGCCACAATTCAATCTGGGCATCGATCATGGCATTGCGGCGGGCGGCACGGTCACTCACCCCTTGATCCGCCAGGATATTGGGCCAGAACTTTGTTAAAATCTGCAAAAATTCCAGCGTCAATTGCCAGTGCTGGGCAAATTCAGCGGGCACCAGCCCTTCCAGATCACCAAACTGGCAGTTTTCCGTTTGCACCTGGTCCAAAAACCGCGCCAGTTCCCCCGCCAATCGGGCAGCCTGGTCCGCCGTTGGTTTTTCGCCCTTATAATCGGCCCGCGACATGATCAAACGGGTCAGCAGCAATTTTCGTTGCAAGTCCGGAATGGCAGGCGGCAAATTAAGCACCACATCCTGATCGGCCTTGCCAAACATCGCCAATTCGTCTTCATCGGCCTCGCCAAGTGGACGGATGGTGGGCAATAGGGTTACCCGGCCTTCGGTCTGGCGCAAAAAGGCATCGCGCATCACCTTGCAGGACCGGCGATTAGGCACCAAAAGCAGGGTGTCAGACAGGATAACCGGCTGCTCTGCCGTTTCGCGCAGCAATTGCCGGGCGATCATGTCGGCAAAGGGGGCACCTGGTGGAATATAAAACAGATTATCTGTCATTTTTGTCCCTGTTTCCTGGGCCCTGTTTTGCAAGGCCCGCAATGGGCAATGTCAAAAACGACCATCCCGCCAGCCTAGCCTAAAACCACCGGGTTTGACACCCGCCGCCCCGCCTTCATAACGGGCCTTATTGCGTGCCGAGCACCTGTCGCGCATCGGCCAAAGCCTGTGGCGTGCCAATATGATACCAGCGCCCATCATGGACCAGGCCATAACAGCGCCCGCTTTCCAACGCCCGGTCATAAACAACATTTAACGAGAAATTGCCCGGCAACATCCCGTCAAACAGGCGCGGGTTTAATATTTGAATACCGGTAAAAACATAGGGCGCAACGGGCGCCTGGCCACGCCGCTTTAACCGGCCATCCACCTGCCAGAAAAAATCCCCTGCCCCGTCATATCCAAAGGCCCCTTCAACCGGCACAACCGCCAAAAGCGCATCCATATTTTCGCTGTCAAAGGCATCCATCATCCGCTCAAATAACGGTTCTGTGCCTTCGGTCCAGTACATATCGGCATTGGCAACCAGAATGGCCGTATCATCAAGCAAAGGCAGGGCATTTTGCACCCCGCCGCCGGTTTCAAGCAATTCTGTCTCTGGCGAATTGACGATAACGGGGAAATCACGGCTGGCAACATGTTGCACAATCATTTCGCCAAGATAATGATTATTCACCACCACCCGGTCAAAGCCCGCATCGCCCAGCCGGTCCAACACATGGTCCAGCATGGCTTTCCCTGCCACCGGCACCAGCGGTTTGGGCATGTGATCGGTGATCGGGCGCATACGCTTGCCAAGGCCGGCTGCCAAAACCATCGCCTGCGCCGGTTGCAAAACAGGGTGCATTTTACTGGTCATCTTCCGGTCCATTTTTAGGAATGACAGGGGCTAAACGCGCACTGGCCGGAATATGGCTGTCCACCCAATGTGCCAGTTCCGGCAGGTTTTGATGCGCCCCACGCAGGATCAATTCCCAACAGCGCGGGACAAATTCCAGATAACGCATCTTGCCACGTTGGCGCGCCAGCCAGCCAAACCGCCCCAAAATGCGGAAATTGCGCACCATACCGGTGGCAATATAGGCGCGGTGAAAGGCCGCTTCATCCATTTCAGGAAATGCCGCCAAATAACGATCCTGCATGGTGCGTTCAATATCCAGGCCGACATCATGGCGCACATCGCGCAACAACGACACCAGATCATAAGGGCGCGGGGCAATGGCAGCATCCTGAAAATCGATAATACCACAATCCACACCGCCATCATCGGTATCCACCAGCATCAAATTATCCACATGATAATCGCGGTGAATAAGGGTTTGTCCGGCATCCCAGCATTGCGGCAAGATGCGATCAAGCAGGCTTTCAAAATCCTGCATCGCATGGGCACGGCGGGCCTCATCGGGAATAACCAGCGGCAAATAGTCCCGATCAAAACTCGCAAGCTGACGACGCAGATTTTCCGGCTGATACACAACCAGTTCCGGGCCATCCTGCTTTTGTGTCATTACCTGCATCGCAGCCACCTGGCGATGCAGGGCAATCAGGGCATCGGTCGCCCGGATATACAGGCTGGCTGGCGCGATATCGCCCATTTCAAGGGCGCGGGTAAAGGTCAGGTCGCCGAAATCCTCGATCAGGGCGAGGCCACGATCAACATCATGGGCCAATATGTGAGGCACACGCCAACCCAGGCGGGTCAATAACGCGGTCGTTTGCAGCACAGGGGCAATCGATGCCGGACGTTCGGGCTGATCGCTCAGACCATGCGGATCGATCGATACCGCATCGGGGGCAAAATCCATGAGAAGGACTGTTTCAAAGCCGCGTTCAAGGCGGAAATATTTCCGGGCCGAGGCATCGTCTACCAATGGTTCGCGCACGGCATCCGCCCAGCCGTGATGATGCAAAAAATCATCAATGGCGGTCATTCTCGCTTGCTTGCTCATCCCATATTCCCATCCAGGGCCGCGATGCGCTGCTGCCAGCTTTCGCCCTTTGGTGTCAGCTGTATCAGGCGGGCATCGGGGTTTGGTCCGGGTTCGATATGAATATCAAGGCGATTTTCCGGCGTTAAATATTCCAGCCGGTCGGGCCATTCGATCAGGCTGACCGCCTCGCTAAAGGCATCTTCGATATCAAGCTCATGGACCTCTTCGGGGTCTGAGAGGCGATAAAGGTCAAAATGCCAGACCGGCACGGGCTCCAGGTCATAAATCTGGACCAGGGTGAAGGTGGGGCTGGGCACCTCTTCCTGCGGGTTATGGGCAAGGGCCCGAATATAGGCGCGGCAAAAGGCACTTTTACCCATGCCCAATGTCCCGTGCATCAATATCACATCGCCCCGTTGCGCCACTGCGGCAAGGCGGGCGGCCAGCTCTTCGGTTGCGGCCTGATCCTTGATATGAACCGTTTTTTCCATATGCCTTTGCACCCGCTTTCACACCGATATTGCAAAAATTATCGCCCGTTCCCTGTTCTAAGGGCACAAAGGGCGATTTCGCAATGATTTTGACTGGCCTTTTAGTGTAACCTGCCGCGGTTAAAAGCCTGTCAACATCGCAACACCGGGCCATCCTGGCCACGGCGTATCGGCCGATAACGTTGCGATTGCGGGGCCAAAATGCTATTTCGCCCTGACAGGTGAATAATCTTTGTTTTTTGGAATGGAATCAAGATGTCGGAAGCGTCGCACAGCACGGATATTGCCATCATTGGTGCAGGCCCGGTCGGGCTTTTCGCCGTATTCGAAGCCGGTATGCTGGGCCTTAAAACCCATGTTATCGATGCGCTGGACATGGTCGGCGGCCAATGCAGTGCCCTGTACCCGGAAAAACCGATTTTCGACATCCCGGCCCATCCGCAAATCACCGGTCAGGACCTGATCGACCAGCTTGCCAAGCAGGCCGCCCCGTTTGAGCCGACCTACCATTTGGGTCAGCAAGTGATCAAACTGGAAAAGCGCGACGATGGCCGCTTTACCCTGGAAACATCGGTTGGCACCCAAATCGATGCGGGCGCGGTTGTTATTGCCGCAGGTTGCGGGGCCTTTGGCCCCAACAAACCCCCCATGGACGGGCTGGACGATTTTGAAGGCTCTGGCGGGGTGCAATATTACGTCAAACGCCGGGCTGATTTTGCCGGTAAAAAGGTTGTCATTGCTGGCGGGGGCGATTCCGCCGTTGACTGGGCCCTGTCGCTGCATGACATCGCCGAAAAGGTTTATGTCGTTCACCGCCGCCCCAAATTCCGCGCGGCCCCCGATAGCAGTGCCAAGCTCGCCGCCCTTGCCGAAGCCGGCAAGATTGAAATGGTCATCCCCTATCAGCTTAAGGGCCTGAAAGGCGATATCGACTCAGGTAAGCTCAGCCACGTAACGGTTGCGACCCTGAAGGGCGAAGAACTGGATCTTGAAGCCGATCACCTGCTGCCTTTCTTTGGCCTGGCGATGGAACTGGGACCGATTGCGAATTGGGGCCTGAACCTGGATCGCAATCATATTGGTGTGACCCAGGCGACGATGGAAACCTCCGTTCCCGGCATTTACGCCATCGGCGATATTGCCAATTACGACCATAAATTAAAGCTGATCCTGTCGGGCTTTGCCGAAGGGGCCAGTGCGATCCATGCGGCGCGCGGCTATCTGTTCCCCGATAAGGAATTTCATTTCGAATATTCAACAACCACCGGCGTGCCGAACGAATAAGCAAAGACCTTTTGCAAAAACAACCACAAAGAGCATCAAAATCGCCCTTATAAAGCAGCTTAATAAGATCTGTGGCGGGATGTTCTTTGTGGTTTTAAGGGCCTGGAACGACCCTAAACTTAAAACCATAAGTTAATAATTTAGATAATATTCTATTTTAAATAATTTAAATATCCAATATAGCGCGATAACAGGCCCTTTGGCTTCAATGAGATATATCAATCGCTATCGCAAAAAAACTTCTTCCGAAAAAAACAAGCCAACGATAGAAAATAAACCGCCTCTTCAAGAGGGGGCACCCTATTGCCGAAACAGGACAAAGCCTTAGCGTCAAACAGGATACTGCGTGATTAAACGTTTTCGCCAATCCCTGCACAGTACCGCCATACACATTTTGTGTATTTTGGCGCTTGTGCTGATTGGGTTTTCTCACAAGCCACCTGTAACGTTTCAATCCAGCCTGTCGGGTATCGACCTCTCACAGTTTTCCGTCCCTGACGGCGGCGTCCCTGTTTTTATTTGCAGCAGCACCAACAACAACAAAACTGGCAAACCCGTCATCAATCAGGATTGTCCTGTTTGCCGGCTGTTTGCCTCTGTTGTTCTGTCTGACCCTGCACCGGTTCCCTTCATCAAAACCACTTGGTCCAGGGCGCCCTATCGTCCGGCCCAGGATCATACCGTTGCGACAAAACCGTCCTTCTACAATGTCAGTCCGCGTTCCCCACCCTATGCCATTGGCTAGAATCCAAGGGATTTAACCGCGTTCAACCAAATCAACGCTTGCCTGTCCACTCACAGCATCTGTCTGTGTGTGCTGGCGCGCGATTTGCTCAAAAACTGATATTTCTGGAAAACGAATGAAACTCGCGACAAAAATTGCCGTCGGTGTGGTGGCTTTGCTGACATCTTTTCAGGCCCACGCTGACATACAAGTCACGGATGTCGAAGGACGTCATGTGGTTTTGGAAAAGCCCGCCGAACGGGTTTTGCTTGGCTTTAACTTTGAAGACTTCATCGCCATTGTTGGTGACCATGCAATGGATCGTGTCGTTGCCATTTCACGACCGGTCTGGCAGGGCTGGCGTCCGGCACAATATGCTGAATATGTCAAAACAATCCCCAGCATTGCCAAACTGACCGATGTGGGTGACACCGAAGCAGGCACCTTTTCCATCGAAACCGCCATTGCCGCCAGCCCCGACCTGGCCATTCTGGCAGACTGGCAATACAAATCGCTCGGCTCGAATGTAAAGCAGCTTGAACAGGCTGGCATTCCCGTGGTCGTTATTGATTACAACGCCCAGACCCTGGAAAAGCACCTGTTGTCAACGCACCTGATTGGCAAGGTCATGGGGGCTGAAAAACGGGCCGACGAACTGGCCGACCTGTATGAAAGCCGTTTTAACGACACCTTGGCGCGCGTTAAGAACGCCAAAGACCCGCAAAAGAAAGTTTATGTCGAACTTGCCAAACAGGGCCCGTCTGACGTTGGCAACAGCTATGCCAATACCATGTGGGGCGGGCTGATTGACCTGCTGGGCGGCGACAATATCGCCAATGGTCAAATCACCAATTGGGGGCCGCTAAGCCCGGAATATGTTCTGGCCAGCCAGCCCGACGTTATTTTTCTGTCCGGGTCTGAATGGCTCAATGCGCCGGCTGCAATTCCGGTTGGTTTCGGCGCGGATAGCAAAACCATCAACCAGCGGATGAAAGCCTATCTGAGCCGTCCGGGCTGGTCCGATCTGCCGGCGATTAAAACCAATAACTTCTATGCCATTTATCATGGTGGCGCGCGCACCCTGTCGGATTTTGTCTATATGCGCTATATCGCCAAAATCCTGAACCCGGATGCCTTTAAGGATGTCGATCCGAAACAGGAACTCGCAGACTTTTATCATGACTGGCTGCCGGTTTCGCTGAACGGCATTTTCTTCCAGCAATACCAGCAAGATCAGAAATGATTGCGCCCAAGCATTATTCTGATACCCGGCCCGATGCCGGGTATCAGAAACTCGCCCTATGGCGCATCTGCGCGGTTGCCCTGTCCTTCGGCTTACTTGTCTGGTTTGTGATCCTTGATCTTGGCATCGGGCCATCGAACATGTCGTTGGCCAGCGTGCTTGATACTTTAATCGCCGGCCCAAACGGGGCGGATAAGGCTGCAACGACAATCATCTGGTATCTCAGGATGCCACAAAGCCTGATGGGCGTTATCGTCGGCGCCTGTCTGGGGATTGCCGGTTTGCAAATGCAAACAATCCTCGATAATCCGCTGGCAAGCCCCTTTACACTCGGATTTTCGGCAGCGGCAGGGTTTGGCGCGGCACTGGCCATCATGTTTGGGTCTTTCATTCCGCTGCCGGAATATCTTATTACACCGGCCGCGGCGTTTTTGATGACATTGCTGGCCTGCCTGATCGTTTACACAATGGTCCGCATATTGGGGGAATCCCCGGAAATTCTGGTGTTATGCGGCATTGGGGTGCTGTTTTTATTTCAATCCCTGCAATCCTTGCTGCAATATCTGGCCTCGCCCGAGGTCTTGCAGCAAATCGTCTTCTGGCTTTTTGGCAGCCTGCTTAAGGCGAACTGGACCAGCGTCACGGTCACCGGATCGATTATGATCTGCTGCCTGCCCTTTGTGGCAAGAGATGTCTGGCGGTTGACGGTTTTACGGCTGGGGGATGCAAATGCCGCCAGTCTTGGGCTTAACGTGCCCTCATTACGGCGGCGCAGCTTCATCATTATCGCCCTTTTAACCGCCACCGCCGTCAGCTTTGTCGGCACCATCGGGTTTGTCGGCCTTGTTGCCCCCCATGTGGCAAAATCCGTTGTCGGCGAAGACCATCGTTTCGCCATCCCCGTTGCGGCCATTATGGGCAGCGTCATTCTTGTCAGCGCGTCGGTCTTTGGCAAACTGATTTCGACGGGCGGGGTTATTCCTGTGGGCATCATTACCGCTATCGCCGGTATTCCGATGCTGTTTACGGTTATCTATTCGCAAAACAGGCGCAAAAGATGATGTCTGAAACCTTAACCATCGACAAAGTCAGCGTCCATAAATCGGGCAAACCGATTTTATGTGACATCACCACAACAATTCAGGGCAGCCAGATTGTCGGGGTGGTTGGGGCAAATGGTGCTGGCAAATCAACCTTTCTTTCCGCAATTGCCCGGCAACTTTCCTATAAGGGCTCCATTACCTGGAACACCAACAACCCGACGGAAAATACCATCGGGTTTATGCCGCAATCGTGCAAGGTCAGCACCGCCTTAACCGTTTTGGAAACCGTGATACTGGGCTGTCATGAACATCTGGGCTGGCGGGTACGGCCCCGTGAAATTGACAATGCCATGGTCATTTTAGACAGCCTGGGCATGGCAAGCCTGTCCTCGCGCATGATGACAACATTATCGGGCGGGCAACAGCAGCTTGTTTTGCTAGCGCAACGTCTTATGCGCCAACCTCAGCTTCTGGTCCTGGATGAAGCAACCAGCGCCCTTGATATGGCCCATCAAATTAGTGTTTTGGGAAAATTGCGCCAATATGTCGCCCGCAACAAGGCACTGGTCCTGATTGCCATTCACGACCTTAACATCGCGATGCAATATGCCGATCAGCTGTTATTGCTGCATAATGGTCAATTGCTTGCGCAGGACACACCTGAAAACGTCCTGACCACGGAGAATATTCGCGCCTGCTATAACGGGCTTGACGTTGAACTGGTCGCCCGCCCGCAAGGCCGCCCGGTCATTGTTCCGAATATGACACTGACCGACATATGACACCAAAAACGCATTAACGTTTAGGCGCAATCAGGAGGATTAACCAACCGCCACATTCAGCAAAGCTGGCAAGGAATTTCATTTCGAACACTCAACAACCACCGGATTACCTAACGAATAGGCCCCTTAACCTCTAAATATAGCAATGCAAAACAATAACTTATCACGTCCCATGCTACGCATAATAGCAAAGGCCAGTCACTTACGTGACTGGCCTTTTTTGATATCAAGTCGAAAGTACCCTTGTTAGATACCTTTTTCCTCAATGTGTTTCATTCTTCTCTCCAAGAGACGCTCGATCAGCATCTCAAAAATTTCCAGACACATATGCTACACTTCGACAAGTTCACATTCAAGGGAAAACCTGAATATTTCGTTATGTGGTGTCACATCTACCTCAGTTTCAAGTGACAGAATATCCCCAGGCCCTAAAAGTAGATCATTTTTTTCTGTCTTAACAATAACTTTCTTGTCACTAATAGTATTTTGAATTGTTAAATCAAACTCTGCCACTACTCTATTGGGAGTATAATTGTGCTGCTCTGCCGCCTTCACCCACACCCAATAGCGATTCTCAAACGTAGTAGATCCATTCGGCGATATAGAAAGGGGAACTTTTAATTTCCACGCAGATCCATCCGATGGAATGTTCCGATTAGTTCCTTCGGGAATAACATTTTTACCCCCCAAATTTATGTAACTAACAACACCAAAAGGCTCCGGAGGATCATCAAAACCCTTTGCTGGAATTATTTGATTAACAGGGGAGTCTTCATATTGAATATCGAATAAATTCTTTATCTCCTGAGTTGTTTCATATTCTATACGAAAAGCATCTCGAACATCGTCATACTCAAAGATAACAATTCTTCTCTTAGCTTTAACTGTATAACCACCATATCTCACAAATTCACTTTTTGCATAATCGCGAAGAGACTTTGGAGTATTGTTACCGTAAAATGCTATAATTCTCTCATCAAAAGTCGCGTTATCTGCTGAATAAGGAATAGAATGCAAGAAAACTGCAACACCAACAATTGAAAAGAAAATAACATCCTGAACCCAGGAAGCATAAAACCCGACCCAAACACTTTCTTTTTGATTAGTCAACTCATCACTTATATAAAATCCCAACCAGATAGACACTGCATAAGTGACAACTAGAGAAATTAAAACATAAATTGTCCAACGGCTACTACACCGCCTTTTAACTGCCTGCCACACATCCCGCCCCCCAGATCACACAAAAAAACCTAATTAATTTTATTAAAAATCTTAAAGATTTGTCAATTTTAAACACTGTATCCATATCATAATCTTCATCAGAAACCAACCCTGACACTGTTATTGCACCAATGACACCAGCACCCTTGACCCGCAGCGGAAAGCTGCCGCCGTGATCGGCATAGTTGGCAAAATCGATGCCGTGATCCGCCAGGGTTTTATGCTTGGCCTTTAAGGCCAGACCAAAGCGATAGGAGGATTGATGTTCGCGCAAGACCAGATTGCTTTTGCGCCGTGCCCATTCGTCATTGGCGGGCACGGCACCGGGCAATGCCGCGTGAAAAAGCGTGCGATTCGGGGTGCGAATATTGACCACCACCGGCGCCTGAAGCACCCGTGCCGCATCAACAAGGGCACATCCCACCTTCCAGGCGGTGTCCTCATCAAAGGCATCAAAGACCAGGGTTTCTTCCTGCCGGGCCAATAAATCCAGATCCATCAGAAACCTCCTTATGCGCACGAAATGCCGCCTTCGATGGTCAGCAAACCGCGAAGAGACGGCATGTTGCAACAAAAAAGGCCACAGAAGGTTTCCCGTCTGCGGCCTTTTTAACATTCAAACAACGACGGGAATTATTTGTCGTCGCCCATTTTAAGCGCGTTGATAAAGGCCGATTGCGGAATTTCGACCTTGCCGAACTGGCGCATTTTCTTTTTACCGGCTTTCTGTTTTTCCAGCAGTTTGCGCTTACGCGAAACGTCACCGCCGTAACATTTTGCCGTCACGTCCTTGCGCAGGGCCGAAACAGTTTCACGCGCAATCACCTTGCCGCCAATCGCGGCCTGAATGGCAACGCGGAACATCTGACGCGGGATCAACTCTTTTAAGCGGCCACAAATGGCACGGCCACGGGTTTCGGCCTGGCTTCTGTGAACCATCAAGGCCAGGGCATCCACCGGTTCTTCATTCACCAGAATGGACACCTTCACCAGATCGCTTTCGTCATAGCCTGCCAATTCATAGTCAAAGCTGGCATAGCCGCGCGAAATGGATTTCAGACGGTCATAAAAATCGAAAACCACTTCGTTCAACGGCAATTTATAAACCGCCATTGCCCGATTGCCGACATAGGTCAGATCCATCTGAACACCGCGCCGTTCGGTGCAAAGGGTCAGGATACCGCCCAGATATTCGTCCGGCACCATGATCGATGCTTTAATCCACGGCTCCTCGATCGCCCTGATCTTGGTGATTTCGGGGAAATCTGCCGGGTTATGCAGCATGATGTCTTCGCCGCTGGTCAGCGTGATCTTGTAAGACACCGACGGGGCAGTGGTGATCAGGTCCAGTTCGTATTCACGTTCCAGACGTTCCTGAATAATTTCAAGATGCAAAAGCCCCAGGAAGCCACAGCGGAAACCAAGCCCCAATGCGGTCGAGTTTTCCGGCTCGAACTGGAAGGAGGCATCATTCAGATGCAGTTTTTCCAGTGCATCGCGCAGGGTTTCATATTCGCTGGTATCGACCGGGAAAATACCGCAGAAAACCACCGGAATAGACGGCTTAAAGCCCGGCAGCGGCTTGTCACACTGGCGCTTTTCTTCGGTAATGGTATCGCCGACTTCGCATTCGGCAACGGTTTTCATACCGCAATTGATGAAACCGATTTCACCCGGCCCCATCGCATCGAGCGCCAGCGGTTTGGGTGTAAACACACCGACACGGTCAATCGTGTGCGTAACCTTGGCATTCATAAACCGGACCTTCTGGCCCTTCTTGAGCGTGCCTTCCTTGACACGCACCAGAATCATGACGCCAAGATAGGCATCATACCAGCTGTCAATCAGCAGGACCTGAAGCGGGGCATCGGCATCACCCGTCGGGGCGGGCAAACGTTTTACCAGCGCTTCCAGAACATCGGGCACACCAAGGCCGGTTTTGGCCGAGATCATGACCGCGTCAGAGGCATCAATGCCAATGACTTCCTCGATCTGCTCTTTAACCTGGTCAGGTTCGGCTGCTGGCAGGTCAACCTTGTTTAAGACCGGGATAATCTCGTTATCGTTATCCATTGCCTGATAAACGTTGGCCAGGGTCTGTGCCTCGACCCCCTGGGCGGCATCGACCACCAGAAGCGAGCCCTCACACGCCGCAAGCGAGCGCGAGACTTCATAAGCGAAGTCAACATGGCCCGGCGTGTCCATCAGGTTCAGGGTATATTCCTCGCCATCCTGCGCGACATATTTCAGACGCACAGCCTGGGACTTGATGGTAATGCCACGTTCACGCTCGATATCCATCGAGTCGAGAACCTGTTCATTCATCTCGCGATCGGTCAAACCACCCGTTAATTGAATCAATCGGTCGGCAAGTGTGGACTTGCCATGATCAATGTGGGCGATAATCGAAAAATTTCGTATATGTTTAAGATCGGTCATGGGATGCTTTTCTAGCAATCAGCAATCGATATATCCAGTGTCACGTCTGCGTATCGAAAAAGGGTTGTTCCCGTTGCCGCGTCTGCATGCCAAACTTCAACAGCGACAGCGTACAACATCAGACAGCCTTATCTTCGCGAAAGCTGTCTGCGATGAGAACGCCATTCCCGATCACAAGCGGATCGTTTAACAGCAACCACCGGGTCATAGCAATCTCGCTTTACGCTTCGTGCCGGTTTATTTAGGCTTTTGTCCTTCATCCGTATAGAGGGAATCGACAGGGATGCGCCCAGTACAATGTTTCTGACCGCCAGTGAACCGTCTCTGTCGCAGCGCAGCCTGCAGACATTGCGTCGTCGCCTGCTGCTTCTCTCGCTGAGTGGAATCTTCATTGTTCTGCTCTCTTTCGCCATTATCCAGAAAACCCTGTATGACAGCGCCCTGGAACAAGGGCGTTCCGAACTGGTGCGTCTGGTCTCCTCCATCAGTCTTTCCGTCGCCCAGGCCAGCAGAAACACCCTAAATTCAATCCCGACCCGCCAGGACAACATTTCCCTGGTGGTGGTCGATAATAACCTGAATGTCCTGCATGGCAGTTACCCCGAACATATGGCACAGGAACTGCGCCAGCTGCTTGAAGAAAACCGGCACAGCATTGATGGCAGCCTGACCTGCGAACATGGCGATGAATCCATCTTGCTGGCCTATCATGCCATGCCGCGCATAAACCGCATGGCCGTGGTGATGGTGCCCAAAATATCGCTGCTACATGAATGGTTTCGCGGCCTGGCCCTGCATGCAGTGCTGTTTGCCATGATCCTCGCTGTCATGGGCTGTCTTTCAGGTTGGCTTTGGGTACGTTTAAAACGCCAGCATATTCGCGCGCGCGACCTGGCCGGGCATTTCAATGATGTGGAAAACAACCTGTCAAATTTTGGCTGTGCTGTCATTGGCTGGCGGTTATCCACCCCTTTTGCCGCCCTTAACCTGCGCCTGAACTGGCCAGAGGTTTTGGGCCTTTCCGATGATCGCAGCCCGATCACCGCCAACGATTTCATGAATTTGCTCAGCCCGGCATCCTATGCGCAACTGCGCGGCGCCCTGCTTGAAGACCGCTGGCCCCAGGACCGCATTGCCGCAATGATCAGCCTGAATACCGACGATGCCAAAAGTCAGCGATTTTATCTGACCGCCACCCGCCATGTGGATCACGGCGACAGTTTTGTGGCCGTAATGCTGCTTGAAACCATCGGTAGCCAGGAAATCTGCAATCCGTTTGAGGCTTATCTTCAATATTCGCCCGAAGCAGCCATTGCTGTCGATTTACAAGGCAATTTACGCGGCTTTAGTACGGCCTTTGAGGAGCTTCTGGGCGACAAGGTCTATTTTGCCATCGGCACCCCGTTTTTCGAGCTGTTTGCCGACGACCAGCGCGATGACGCCACCAAAGCCTTTGCCGCCTGTATTAATGGCAACAAGCCCGACGCCGACCTGGTTTTCCGCATGGAGGACAAGGATGGCAATCTGCGCTGGTTGGCCTGGCACTGCGTGGGGCCAATTGATGGCGTGATGCTGGGCAGTGCCCGCGATGTTACCGAATTTGTCGATAACACCGAAAAACTGCGCAAAACCCTGAACCAGCTTAAGCGCAGCAACGAAGACCTTGAACAATTTGCCTATGTTGCCTCGCATGACCTGCAGGAACCCCTGCGCATGGTGACAAGCTATACCCAGCTTTTAAAACGGCGCTATGGCGGGTCTTTGGGGCCGGATGCCGACGAATATATCAATTATGCGGTTGATGGCGCCAAACGCATGCACAAACTGATCACCCATTTGCTGGAATATGCCAAAACCGGCAGCACGGGCGACCTGGCCGATGTGGATTGCAATGAAGTGCTCAATGAAGCCCAGGCCGACCTCAAGGCCGCGATTTCCGAAACACAGGCCGTTATCACCCACGCGGACCTGCCCCAGCTTTATGGCAACCGTATCGCCCTGTCGCGGCTGTTTCAGAACCTGATTTCCAACGCCATCAAATATTCACGGCCAGGTGTACCGCCCTTGATTAAAGTCAGTGCGGTGCGCGACCCGGACAGGCCCGGTTTCTGGCGTTTTACCATGCACGACAATGGCATTGGCATTCATCCCGAGCATGCACAGCGCATTTTCCGCCTGTTTCAACGCCTGCATAAGGATGAGTTTAGCGGAACCGGGCTTGGCCTGTCGCTCTGCCGCAAAATCGTCGAACAGCATGGCGGCGAAATCTGGCTGGATACAAACCGATCCATCAGCGATCCCGGGGCGACCTTTATCTTTACCCTGCGCGGCAGCCAGGACTCATGAAAAACTGCGCCATATCGCGCTCAACTTTAACGAGCGTCAGTTTACGAATATACTGATTTGAATAGACATGTCTTAGAGCGCATCAACGGGGGGATAACGATGAACAAAAACAGCATCACACCAATCATGTTGGGTGGGCTGATTCTGCTGTCAGCCTGTAGCAGCGATCCGCGCATCATGCCCAATGATCACATGCAGGCACTGGCCGCCTCCTTTTCCCAGCGCGACATCAATGCCCCGCTTCCGGGGGGCTGGCGGCAGCTGGATGGCACGGAAATCAGCTATCGTTTTGCTAACGAAACATATGGTGTCTATTCCGTTACCACCGATCAGGAAATGCTGGTCATGCACCTGGAAGACAATGCCACCGGCAGTCTTGTCGGCCTGGACCGCCCGCGCAAGTGCCAATGGTCCAGCATTGCCGACCGCCTGACCCTTGATTGCGAGAAATTTGAAAAATCCTGGCGCATCTATACCAACGGGCCGGACCTGGTCGCCGCTGACCTTGAGGAAGAAACCTACGCCATCCTTAAGAAACGCAGCACTTATTAAGAAGAATACAGGCGCAGATACACAAAAAGCGGGCTGTGCATCTCCAGCCCGCTTTTTGTTTTTATATCGCAATAAGGCCTATCAGCCGCGCAAAGTGCCGCCGGTGGCCTTTTCAACCGCGGCAATCACCTTCTTGCAAACAGCGTCGATTTCGTCATCGGTCAATGTCTGCTTGGTCGGCTGCAGGGTAATGGAAAAGGCCAGTGACTTTTTGCCATCCTCAATGCCTTTACCGGCATAAAGGTCAAAAATCGTCACATCGGTAATCAGGCCCTTATCCGCACTGCGTGCGGCCTTGATGACCTGTTCAGCACTTACCGTATCATCGAGCAGGAAGGCAAAGTCACGTTCAACCGACTGGAATGCCGACGCATTCAGCAGCGGACGGTTGGTGCCTTTTTTCCGGGGCATCGGCAGGTTTTCAACAAACAGTTCAAACACCACCACACGGCCTTTGACATCCAGCGCCTTAAGAACACGCGGATGCACTTCGCCAAAATAGCCCAGCACGTTTTTCGGGCCCAACTGCAAAGCAGCCGAACGACCCGGGTGGTACCAGGAAGGTGCGCCTTTTGCATTGACCTGAATATTGCCCGCCGGAACGCCCAGCGCATCAATCAGGGCTTCGGCATCGGCCTTGACATCAAACACGTCAATGTCGCGGCGCGAACCGGTCCAGCTGCGATTGGTCGTCACACCGGCCCGCAGGCCCGCCGCGACCAAACGTTGATCACCCGGCTGATCGCCAAAAAATTCCGGTCCCAATTCAAACAGGGCCAAATCGGCAAAACCGCGTTTCTGGTTGCGACCGGCCGCTGCGATCAGATTGATCAGCGCATTGGGGCGCATCACATCCAGATCAGAGCTGATCGGATTTGCCACAAACAGGCCGGGTTTCAGATCGGTAAATTCTTTTGCCTGACGCGAATCGGCAAAGGACCAGGTGATGGTTTCATACATCCCGCGCGATGCCAGCACGCGGCGCGACAGACCAACACGTTTTTGCATCGGGCTGATGGCCGGGACCGGCAGGCTGGTTTCACGTTCCACCGGCACGGTCGGGATCTGATCATACCCGACGATACGCAGCACTTCCTCAACCAGGTCGGCTTCACCGACAATATCAGGGCGCCAGGTCGGCGCGATGGTGCTTAACACACCCTCATTCGCCGTAACCTCAAAACCAAGCGCACTCAGGATTTCAGCCGCACGGTCCTGCGAAACGCTAACACCACTCAGCTCGGCAATGCGGTCAATGCGCAGATCAAAGCTGTTTTTCGGTGCCGGAACCTCGCCCGCACGCACCACATGCGACACTTCACCGCCGCACAGATCGGTAATCAGGCGGGTTGCCACCTCAATGCCCCAAATTACCGATTGCGGGTCAACACCACGCTCGAACCGGTAACGGGCATCGGAATTGATTTGCAGTTTGCGACCGGTTTTCGCCGTGACAATCGGGTCAAACAGCGCGCATTCCACAAACACATTCACGGTATCGTTCTGGCAGCCGGTCAATTCACCGCCCATGATGCCGCCAATGCTTTGTGCGGCCACCTGGTCAGCAATCACGACCATGTCGCTGGTCAGGCTGTATTCCTTGTCGTTCAGCGCCTGAAGGGTCTCCCCATCGCGGGCATAACGCACATCAATATTGCCTTGCAGCTTGTCCGCATCAAAAACATGCAGCGGACGGCCAAGGTCAAAGGTAGCAAGGTTGGTGATATCCACCAAAATCGAAATCGGGCGCAAACCAATGGCTTCCAGACGGGCCTTGAGCCAGTCCGGGCTTTCACCATTTTTAACGCCGCGAATATAACGGCCATAAAAGGCCGGTGCCGCGCCATTTGCCAGTACGTCATCATCAATCGAGACCGAAACCGGGCTGTCAAAGCTGCCTTCAACGGCAACCTGATAGGGATCATCCTTAAGCGTCCCCATACCAGCGGCCGCCAGATCGCGGGCAATACCGCGCACAGCGGTACAATCAGGGCGGTTCGGCGTCAGGTTGATCTCGATGATCGGGTCATCCGCCCCCAGCACACCGGCCACCGGCGCGCCAATTTCGGCATCGGCCGGCAATTCGATAATGCCGTCATGGTCTTCACCCAGGCACAACTCGCGCGTGGAGCACATCATGCCCTGGCTTTCCACACCGCGAATTTTACCGGCCTTCAGCTTGGACCCGTCAATCGGAATGATCGCACCAGGCTGTGCCAAGGCCACCTTGATGCCCGTCCGGGCATTGGGCGCACCACAGACCACCTGGATCATTTTGTCGCCGGTATTGACCTTGCACAGTTTCAGGCGGTCAGCATCCGGGTGCTGGCCGGCTTCTTCGATATAGGCCACACGGATATCGGCAAGGGCTGCCGAACGGTCCTCGAAACTTTCAATCTCAAGACCAATCGCGGTCAGCTTTTCGGTGATCTGGTCCACCGGCGCATCGGTATCCAGATGCTGCTTTAACCACTCGAATGTGAATTTCATAATCTTAGCCCCTCACCATATTCGGTACATCCAGTGGCACGAAACCGTAATGTTTCAGCCAACGCAGATCGGTATCGAAAAAGGTTCTCAGGTCGGGAATGCCGTATTTCAGCATGGCAATACGTTCAATACCCATGCCAAAGGCAAAACCCTGATATTTTTCCGGATCCAGGCCACAGGCCGCCAGCACGCGCGGATGCACCATGCCGCAGCCCAGAATTTCCAGCCAGTCATCCCCGGCACCAATTTTAAGCTCGCCGCCTTTACGCGAACAGCCAATGTCCATTTCGGCACTGGGTTCGGTAAACGGGAAGAAGCTCGGGCGGTAACGCACCGGCACGTCGTCAAGCTCGAAATAGGTTTTAACAAATTCCAGCAGGCACCCCTTGAGATGGCCCATATGGGTTTTCTCGTCAATCACCAGGCCTTCAAGCTGATGGAACATCGGCGTATGGGTCATATCGCTATCAGAACGATAGGTCCGTCCCGGCGCAACAATGCGGATCGGCGGGGTCTGGGACTGCATCGTTCTGATCTGCACCGGGGAAGTATGGGTCCGCAGCACCAGGCGCGATCCGTCTTCGTCCTCGGGCAGATAAAACGTATCCTGCATTTGACGCGCCGGATGTTCGGGCGGAATGTTCAGCGCAGTAAAGTTATGAAAATCGTCCTCAATATCCGGGCCTTCCGCCAAGGCAAAACCCATTTCACCAAAGATCGAAATGATTTCGTCAATCGTCTGGCTGATCGGGTGAATGCGACCTTCGGTTTCACTGGGGCGTGAGGGCAATGTCACGTCAATGCGTTCGCCGGTCAAACGGGCCTCCAGGGCCGCGTTTTCAAGGTCGCCCTTGCGCATGTCAATCGCACTGGCAACCTGATCCTTAAGCGCATTCAGGGACTGACCAAATTCGCGACGCTGGTCCGGGTCCATCTTGCCAAGGTTTTTCATAAGGCCGGTAATGCGGCCCTTCTTGCCAAGGGCGCTGATGCGGATGTCTTCCAAAGCAGCCAGATCGCCTGCCTTTTCGACTTCTGCCAGAACCTCTTCGCGCAACGCTTCGATGTTTTCCATAACTTCCGACGCTTTGGCTGGGGTGAACAGGATAAAGGAACGTAAAAATAAAAACGGGGACGGCCAAAAATGGCCGCCCCCGACATAAATCAGGCAATGCCGTAAAAACCTTTTTAAAAAAGGTTTATCAGGCGAGCGCAGCCTGGGCCTGGGTCACCAAAGCCTTGAAGGCTTCCGGTTCGCGCACGGCGATGTCTGCCAGAACCTTACGGTCCAGTTCGACACCAGCTTTTTTCAGGCCGTTCATAAACTGCGAATAGGTCAGACCGTTTTCACGGGCACCGGCATTGATACGCTGAATCCACAGGCTGCGGAACTGGCGTTTCTTGGCGCGGCGATCGCGGTATGCATATTGCAAACCTTTTTCGACAGCCTGAACCGCAGTGCGGTAAGCATTTTTACGACGACCACGGTAGCCCTTGGCAGCCTTGATAACCTTGCGGTGACGAGCGTGCGAAGACACGCCCCCTTTTACACGAGCCATTTCTTAACTCTCCTTAGCCTTAGCCGTACGGCAGGAATTTTTTGACGATACGTGCATCAGCATCACACAGAATTTCCGTGCCGCGTGCCTGACGCTTCATTTTCGTCGGTTTTGCCGTCAGAAGGTGACGCTTGTTCGCGACATTACGACGGACCTTGCCGGAGGCAGTAAGACTAAAGCGTTTTTTAGCGCTCGATTTCGTCTTCATCTTGGGCATTTTTCTATCCTTGCAAAAAGCAAATTGACAAAAATCCCCGTCGGCGGCTGGGCATGCCCTGAGATGATAGAATCATCTCCAGCCTCACCACCTGTTTTGGGGACGGGTGGTTATAGACTCGCCCCCGTGCTTTTTCAAGGAACTTTTCGGTCAGCCCTACCATGCGCCACATGACGATGCCCAAAACCATGCCGATGCGCCAACAGCTTGGTTTTCTGCCATTATTGGCAAATTGCGGCCCCTATATCCGCAACCGGAGCCCCGGGCCGATAACAGTCCTTGCCCAAGCCATATGTTGTTATGAGCCGGCACAAGACCGACATAACCCGCAAAAAAAGCAGCCAGACAGAGAAAAACCGCCTAAACGGCGGTTTTGATAAGGTGGGTTTTTCCCAGCCACTTTTCGATTCGACTTAGCAGCTTTTCCCGGTTAACCGGTTTTAACACAAAATCGTTTCCCCCGGCCGCGATGCCACCGCGCAAGTCTTCTTCGCTTTGCCGTGCCGTCACATAAATAATGGCGGCAGCCAATTGCGGAAAGGTCGTGCGCACCCGAAGGCTGGCTTCAAAACCGTTCATTTGCGGCAACATCACATCCATCAGGATAATGCGGGGCCGCTCGGTCTTTAGCAGGGTTAACAATTCGTGCCCGGAAGACACACCGATGAAACGGTAATCGCCACTTTCAACGATCCGCTTAAGCAGAACGAGGCTTTTGGCATCGTCGTCAACTCCGACAACGAGAGGCCCCTGACCTGTTCCCATCGGCGTCTCCTTCCGGTTTGGCTGTATCGCCGCGTCTTAACGCGGCGCCAGCACCATAATCATAATCCGGCCTTCCATCTTTGGCATCAATTCCGGTTTGGCCAGATCGTCCAGATCACCGGAAAAACGTTGTAACATGCCAAGACCAAGATCCTGGTGCGCCATTTCACGCCCGCGAAAACGCAGGGTTACTTTCACCTTGTCGCCGCCACCAAGAAACTTCTGAGCCGCACGCAGTTTGACATTATAGTCATGGATATCGATATTCGGTCGCAGTTTGATTTCCTTGACCTCGATAACCTTCTGCTTCTTTTTGGCTTCGTTCTGTTTCTTGCTTAACTCATATTTGAATTTGCCAAAGTCGATCAGCTTGCAAACCGGCGGCTCGGCATTCGGGGCGACTTCAACGAGGTCGAGTCCAGCCTCCATCGCCATGTCAATGCCTTCACGAACACTAATCGGCTGTGACAAATTGCCTTCTGCGTCAACAACACAGATGGAACGGGCTTTGATATCCTGATTGACGCGCGGACCGTCTTTGGTCGGCTGCATCGGTTTGCGTGGTCGTGCTATGGAGAATCTCCTATGACAGTCAAAAATAATAAGACAATTAATTATTGCCCGATGCCCGCAAAAGCATCAGTAGCAAACTGATTTAGCATATCGCCTGCATATCAGAAAGCAATGATTTCACAACTTAAGACAGTTCCATTGCACTATAATGGCCTGTCTCTTGCATCGGAGCGACATTTCACCCTTAGTCTTCCAGCTTCAAACGCTGGCGAATGACCTCGAAAACCCGCGTAATCGGCAAATTGCGCAGGTCGGGTTGCTCGATAATACTCACCGCATCCTTGCCATGCCCGCGCGGCGCGCACATGGCCGGGTTGGAGGCTGCGGAAAACAGCACAATGGTCGGGGCCCCCGCCGCTGCAGCCAGGTGCATCGGCCCGGTATCATTGCCAATCGCCAAGACCGCCCCCTGGGCCAGACTGGCAATTTCAAGGAAATCGGTCCGTCCCATCAGGTTCCGGGCGCGCGGACACATATTGCTGATCCGGTCCAGAACATCGGCTTCCTTGTTCGTCCCAATCAAAACCGGGGTTAACCGGTAATCCGCCAGCATTTTCGCCAACAGGCCAAACCGTTCGGCCGGCCAGCGTTTTTCAGGGCGATGGGGCGATCCACCCGGGCAAATCAGCACATAGGGCGTTTTGATGCCGAAACGTTCCGGGTCCACCTTTGGGGCGTGCAAATGCGGCAGCGGAATATCGGTAATGCCAAGATCGGCCAATTGGTCGATATGGCGATCAATGGTGTGCATCTTGTGGCGTTCGGGATGCTTATGGGGATGTGAACATCCCCATGCAATCCCCGACCATTCCGGGGCCTTGCCCGGCCAGAACAACCGATAATAAAATGTGCTGCGATCCGAGGTTTGCAAGTCATAAACGCGGTCAAACTCGCCACCGCGCAAAAACCGGCGCAAGGCCATCAGGTCCCCAAACTGCGTCAGTTTGGGGCGACGGTCCACCGCAATGGCATCAAAGCAGCCGGTTGATTTCGCCAGATCGACATAAAGCCGGGTTGTCAGCAAGGTGATATGCGCATCGGGATGGGCGCGCCGAATGGCGGCAAACGGCCCGGTCGCCATAACAACATCGCCCAGCGCGCTCAGCTTGATCACCAAAATCTTCTGCTGTTTGACCGGCTCTTCACCGCCAACAGCCATTTCCGCACTCAGTGGTGCCATGTTGTCATTTGTCATGCCGCATTATCCCTGGCGATGCGTCGCAGGGCTTTTTCGTAAACCGCCAGAGTTTGTTCTGCCATCTGGGTCAGGGAAAACTTCTCAATCACATGTTGCCGCCCCTTAAGGGCAATGGCTTCGCGCCGTTCCGGGCTCAGTTTCAAGACCTGGGCCAACGCATGGGAAAGCTGCTTTACCTCGCCCGCCGCAACCAGCCACCCGGTTTCACCAGGCAATACCGTTTCGGTTGCGCCGCCATGGGCTGTTGCCACAATCGGCCGTCCCATCGCCTGTCCTTCGGTCGGCACCCGGCCAAAGGCCTCCGGGTCAAGCGACGGGCAGACAACAACATTGGCCAACATATAGGCCGCCGGCATGTCGGCGCAATGATCGACGATATGCACAATATCCTGCAGGCCAAGGCTGCGGCTCAGTTCAATCAGTTCTTCCCGATAGGCCGACCGCCCCTGGTCAGACCCCACCAGCAAACAACGCACATTGCGATGGCCGATTTCTTCGAGCATGGCGGGTATCGCCTTGACCAGAAAGGCCTGGCCTTTCCAGCGCGTCAGCCGCCCCGGCAGCATGATGACATATTCATCCCCATTCAGCCGCCACTGGGTCGACAGCGTGATCAGGCGTTCCTGGCTGACATTTTCCGGGTTGAACAGGTCCACATTGGTG
The DNA here is from genome assembly GCA_050299455.1 of Thalassospira sp. GTDB lineage: Bacteria > Pseudomonadota > Alphaproteobacteria > Rhodospirillales > Thalassospiraceae > Thalassospira. Next base: position 1,465 of record JBNKVZ010000036.1, on the reverse strand, counting down.
CCGCGCGGCACCACATTGAGGCGTTCTTCGTCAATCTTGTAATATTTGCGAATGTGATTGGCGATAAATTCGGAAACCGCAATCACCTGGTCGCCCATTGTCATGACGGAATTGTAATAGCGCTTGAACGGGTTGGTATGGCCCGAATAAGTGCCATGAAAGGTGGTGATAAACGGCACCTTCATATGGCGGGCGGCCCAGCGCGCACTCCAGGCGGGCGCGCGCGAACGGGCATGGACAATATCCACCCCTTCGGCACCAATCAAATCGGCCAGCAAACGGCCATTCTCACGCATGGTCAGCAGATTTTTGGATTTTAGCGGCAACGTGATGTGGCGGGCGCCAACCCGTTCCAGCTCGCGTTCCAGCCGCCCGCCCTGGGAGGCAACAAGGGCAACACCCCCGCCATCCACAATGGCCTTGGCAATATCAACCGTTCCACGTTCCACCCCGCCTGTTTCCAGTTCGGGCAGAACCTGCAGGATTACCGCCGGACGGTAGTCCGAACCTTGCGTCTGCCGCGCGGGGCGATAGACTGCCTGTGTCTCGTTTTGTGACGCGCTCATCCAACCTTAACCATTCAGCATCCAGGATTCCGTGCCCAGATGACTTATGACATGCCAGAACCCAAATTTCTTGACCGGCCTGACGGATCAAAAATCGCATACCATGCGATCCCCCGCAAGCAGGCAACAGCCCCAAATGATCAAAAGCCCGGCATCCTGTTTTTTGGCGGTTTCATGTCCGACATGACAGGCACCAAAGCAACACATCTGGAGCAACATTGTGTCCGGCGCGGCCTGGCTTATACCCGCTTTGATTATTCCGGTCACGGACAATCATCGGGCAAATTTGCCGATGGCACCATTGGCCAATGGATGCAGGATGCCCTGGCCATTCTCGACACGGTTGCAACCGGCCCGCAAATTCTTGTCGGTTCCTCGATGGGCGGCTGGATCAGCCTGCTTGCCGCCCTTGCCCGGCCCGAGCGAACCCGGGGCCTGATCGGCATTGCCGCCGCCCCCGATTTTACCGAAGATCTGATGTGGGCGCAGTTTAGCGAATCGCAAAAACAAACCATCGAGGAAAAAGGTGCGCTGATCGAACCGACCGATTATGGCGATGATCCCTACACCATCACCCGGGAGCTGATCGTTGAGGGGCGCAATCACCTTTTATTGCGCAAACCCATCGCGCTCAACATTCCGGTGCGGCTGGTCCAGGGCATGCAAGACCCGGACGTTCCCTGGCAAACCGCCCTGAAACTGGCCGAAGCCCTGACCAGTACCGATGTCGAAGTTCAATTGATCAAATCAGGCGATCACCGCCTGTCCAACCCGGCCGAGCTTGAGGCCATCACCCACCATATCGATGTTCTGACAGGATATGCCCCCGCCTGATCGCAGCCCCAAACAACAAAGTCCCCGCCAAAAGCGGGGACTTTGCACAACATGTCAAACCTCAA
>JBNKVZ010000035.1:0-31682 GCA_050299455.1 Thalassospira sp. | reverse complement strand
CCTGCCGCCTCCGTCGCCGAATTGGCAGAGGCGGCAGGTATTAACGAACGTAAGTTCTATCGCTGGTTCGCAACAAAGGAACAATCCATACGTCCAGCCCTCGAGGCCGGGGCAAAGCAGTTCAGGGAACTGGTTGATCAATCCGGTCTGCCTTTACCCCAGGCGACCATCGATGCCTTCGCCGAGGTTATCTGGAATGACAATCGGGAACGCAGCATGGCTATTTATCCCGCCATATTCGGCGATCCGGTTACCTGGGCAGTGTTCCTTGACACCATCGACAACAGTCAGGTCCATCTCGTCGACACGGTCGCGAAAAAGATGAGAATCGACAAAGGCTCGATGGCGGCTCGCCTCGCGGCGGCAGCCATCACAAGCGCGGTTCGCTTCGCACTACAAGACTTCGTGACCACCGGCGAAGATCCCCGCCCTAACTTCGCAAAGGCCATCGAAGCATATCAGAACGGGGTTTTCTGCGATTGATGTTTCCAGAACCTATGCGCCGTCCACGGGCGGCCTCCCGGTGGGACAGTGAGACGGTGCGAAGCAAAAGGAAGCGTCAAATGACGGGACGATTGTGCCCGCCCGGTGCGCATCCAATCTGCCAGAGAACACTTTGATGTAACGCCTCACAGTGCGGCGAAACTCGCCTTCCTCCTATGGTCTTTGCGGCTTCGTGTTTACGAATACGTCGCGGCCTTATCCAAGCTCGGTGGTGGCGCGGTCGAAAAGGGACGGATCGCCTTGTGCGCTGGCCATCAGGATAGCGCCTTCAAGTGTCGCAAACACCTGGCTGGCACGCTCCTGCGTCAGCCCGCCAGCAACCAGACTGGCGATACCCGCCTCGAAGAACTGCCGTACTTCCTGCGCAACGTCTGGCGACAGATCGCCTATGGTCGCACCAAGCGAGCCACACAGGCACATTTTTGCCCCCTCATCAACCGCGCTTCGGAAGATCGCTTTCCAGGCCTGCACCACATCCTGTCCGGCAGCAACAGCGGCATCAACTGCCGCAATGATGCGGGCGTTGTAGCGACGGGTCACGGCAGCAGCGAGCATACTCTTGGTTGGAAAGTGATAATGAATGCTGGCACTTTTCACCCCCACATCCGCCGCAATCTCGCGGAAGCTAAAGCCGCTATAGCCAGCTTCTCTGATGCGGCGCTCGGTTGCGTCCAGGATCGCTTCCACCGTGTCACTCATGTCATCTCGTCCATCAAAATCAATTTACCTACCTTTTGATAGATAGGGGTTGCAATCCCGCCAGGCAAGCTTTAAGTGGGATGCCATTCACCTATCTATCGACAGGTAAGCAAAAGGAAAACGAAAATGGCAAGATTTGACAGCAAGGTCGTAGCAATTACCGGGGGTGGCTCCGGCATTGGCAAGGAAGCAGCGGCGCGTTTCGTGGCGGAAGGCGCGATGGTCGCAATTAATGGCCGTAACCGGGCCAAACTCGACGCGGCGGCACGCGAAATCGACCCCAGCGGCCAAAAGGTCATTGTCTTGGCAGGCGACATCGCGGACCCGGCAACGGGCGCGGCTTTGGTTGATACGGCCATTTCCCGCTTCGGCAAGCTCGATGTGCTGGTCAACAATGCAGGCGTGTTCAATCCAAAGCCATTCCTCGACCTGACCGAGGCCGATTACGACTGGTATCTCGACACGATCCTCAAGGGAAAGTTCTTCACCGCGCAGGCCGCGGCCAAGGCGATGAAGGAACATAACGGGGACCGCGGCGGCGTGATCGTCCAAACCGGCTCCATGTGGGCGATTCAGGCGATTGGTGCCACGCCATCGGCGGCCTATTCAGCCGCAAATGCCGGCGTCCACGCGATGGTGCGCAACCTCGCCATCGAACTCGCGCCATACAATATCCGCATCAATGCCGTCGCCCCCGCCGTCGTCGAGACCCCGGTATACAACACCTTCATGTCCAATGATCAGGTCAAGGAGGTTCTGCCGACCTTCAACGCCTTTCATCCGCTTGGCCGCAACGGCCAGCCGCGCGACATCGCCGAGGCGATGTTGTTCCTTGCATCGGATCAGGCATCATGGATCACCGGCACGGTCCTTCCGGTCGATGGTGGCGTAACCGCCGGGCGGCAATAACAAAATAGGGAGCCAGATCATGCACCACATTCAGGGGTGGAACGCTTCTCAGGATACCAATCCTGGCTGCGTTGGCGACGTCGCCAAGCCAAACCCCGAGCGGTGCATGGCCTGAACACCCTTAAAGGCGGCGCTGTCAGGATCGGCAAGCCCGAACCCGAACCGAAGATGGACACGTTGATTGCGCTGGCAGCCGCCGTGACGCCCCATTGCGACGGCTGCATATCGATCCGCCCGGCCTAGGGACCGGCCTGAGAAGATCATCGCGGCCATTGCATTTCTTGCATGGGAAAAATCCGGCTATATGCTCGGTACCCAAATTGCCGTAGATGGCGGCCTTGAGGAGATATGAAGATGCTTCTGAATGACAATCTGAGCGTGCCGGCCGTGATCCATGCCGCAAAACAAGACTGGGTTGCCAGCCCGACACCGGGCGTGGATCGGCGCATGCTGTTTCGCATCGGCGAGGAAAAGGCGCGCGCGACATCAATCGTGCGCTATGCACCACAAAGCCGTTTTCCCCATCACGGCCATCCTGGCGGCGAGGAATTCTTCGTCCTGGAAGGGACCTTTCAGGACGAGACGGGTGACTTTCCGGCAGGCTCCTATGTCCGTAACCCGCCGGGGTCCGGCCACGCGCCAGGGTCACAAGACGGCTGCATCATCTTCGTAAAACTGTGGCAGTTCCGACAGGACGATCAGCAACGCATTGTCCGGCGTCCCGGCGAAGGGGAACACGCCGATTTCTCCCGCGCAATGCGCGTCTCGGCGACCCTTTTTGACAACGGCCATGAGCGGGTCTACCTCGAAGACTGGAAGCCTGGCGTCGATCTTAAATTAAACAACCCGAACGGGCTTGAAATGCTCGTTCTCGCAGGCGGTTTTTCCAATGGGTCCGAGGCATTCGAATGTCAGTCATGGCTACGCTTGCCCGCCGGGCTGGACCTCAATGCAAAGGTGGGCCCGAACGGTGCCAAAGTCTGGTTCAAGGCCGGCCCCTTGCTCCAGGACAATGTCGTGCAGTTCTAAATAAAAATCCAGCGCCTGCGCGCATCGGCGCGGGCAACAAGAAAAGCCAAAGCACAGCAACGCAAAAACCGCATTTTGCGGCATACATGATCGCGGGGTTCATGCCGCAGGGGCTCGCCGCGCATCTTATGCTGATTGCAGCAAATTGATGCGGGAATCGGTGGCGCTCAGCCTGCGCCATCAAAGCAAATTTATGGGGAGTTGGCGCGCCCGACAGGATTCGAACCTGTGGCCCCCAGATTAGGAATCTGGTGCTCTATCCTGCTGAGCTACGGGCGCACACGCATATGAACGATGATCTGACTTAGCAGGTTCACGCAGCGGGATCAATTATTCGATACCCGTTCCATGCGTTTTCCCGCAGATACAGCATCTACCCAAATAAGACACGCCGCCGCTTCCCCTGTCACAAGCAGCCAGGAAGCGGCGACAGCACGTGACAATCAGTTCAAAATTGACCCGATCGGCACCGTGTAAGTCAGCGATAAGATTTGGGCACCGGGGTTATGATCGCCAATATCGGCATTGGAAATATGGGCAAAGCCCAGCCCGACACGCGACTGGTTATCGAAACGATACGACAGCTCGACACCGGAGCGGAACTCGATCCAATGGCCCAGATCAACACCGTCACCATCGTGATACGCGCCAACCGATGTATAAAGCGAGGTCACAAAATGCTCGCCCCACAAAATATCGCTCATCACGCCGCCATATCCATGCACGGCCTTGTCCGATGTCACCATCACACCGCCAATCGGCCGTAAAAAATCGAACAGGGCATGATTGTCACGATAATCAAGGCGGAACTCGGTTGCGTCGTCATCCTTGCCGATATTGAAAATACCGGTGGAAAAACCAAGCTGTGCCGCATCATTGCTGCTGTTTAAAACTTCCTGCGCCTGACAGGTATGCGCCGCGGCAAAAACCGCAGCGCCCATCAAAACGCCCCAAACCTTGCTGGCCATATGCTCGCCTTTTATGATTTGTCATTACCAAAGACAGATCTTAGCAAATAACCGGGCCGGAGCAATCTTCCAATGACATAACAGCGCCTTAGGAGGCCTTGGTTGTGCAAAAAACATCGGCTGCCCGCACAAGTTCGCGCGCAATTCCCGGCTCACTTGCGGCATGGCCGGCATCATCAACGATCATCATTTCCGCTTCCGGCCAGGCACGGGACAGGTCAAAGGCACTGACAGGCGGGCAGACCAGATCATAGCGCCCCTGAATAATGGTGGCGGGCAAATGGCGGATTTTGTCGATATTGGCCAAAAGCTGGTTGTCGCTGAAAAAGCCGAGATTGACAAAATAATGATGCTCCAGCCGGGCCAAAGCCAGTGCCACATTATCGCTTTCAAAACTGTCCACCAGGTTTTCATCGGGCAACAGAGTGCAGCATCGCGCCTCATATCCGCTCCAGGCCCGTGCGGCCTTCGCGGCGGCGGCATCACCATATTTCCCGGCAAAATAATCGCCATACAGCGCCAAAAGCGCCTGCGCGCCCGGATGCTGTTCACACCCCACCGCAGCCAAAAATTGTTGCTGCGCCTCGGGCAGGAAATTGCCCATCCCGGTCATGAACCAGTCAATTTCCGACGGGCGACATAAAAATATCCCGCGCAAAATAAAGCCCAAGGCCCGCTCCGGGCAGGCCTGCCCATACGCCAGTGCCAGCGTTGATCCCCAGGACCCGCCAAACACCAGCCATTTTTCAATATTGCGCGCCACCCGCAGGGCTTCGATATCGCCAATCAAGGCCTGGGTGGTGTTATTTTCCAGCGACCCAAACGGGCGGGATCGCCCGGCACCGCGCTGATCAAACAAAATGACCCGATATTTATCCGGATTAAAATATCGCCGATGTGACGGTGAAATTCCGGCACCGGGTCCACCATGCAGGAAAATGGCGGCAATACCGTCGGGATTCCCCACTTCTTCCCAGTAAATCTGGTGTCCGTCCGGTCGGTCCAGCCAACCCGATTTGTGGGGTTCAATTTCCGGATACAACATGAAAATCCCTTTAAAATAATCGCTGTTTCAACATGGATCAGGACCTGATCCTACCGCGTGCGCGCCCGGATCGCCTTTTATTTTACCACACACAAAGACGCCAGATTAAGCGGCGCGATATAAGGCCCACCCCGGTTTTCAATGATACCCCGTACCAACACCCGGCGCCCGACCCACCCGGCCAGACCAAACCCGGAGGCCGCAATTGCCGCCATCTGATCGCGATCAAGGGCAATGGTAAAATCTTTGCGCCAGTCTTCCCCAAAATTAAGATAGGCGCGATATTTCTGTATCTCGACAGAGCGTAACACCCCCTCCACCACCGCAAAAGAACCGATGCCCTTAACCGCCAAAGGTGCCTTGCTATCCGGTTCATTACCGGTTAACCGGGCAGTGAAATAGGACGGCACCGCCTTCCCGGCCCGATCATGCCGATCATGCCGATCATCACTTTGCCCGTCCCCGTTCCACATTCCACGCCGGGCATTCCGGGCATTCTCTTCGGCCATGACCAATGCGGTGATCACCGCCCGCCGCGACAATGTTTCTTGTTCCTCTTGCGCTTGCGGTACCCAGGCTGACAACATCGCCGCCCCTTCCGGTCCGTTTTCCGCGCTGACATTTACGTCAAACCCCACGGGCTTATCCGCCTCCATCCCCGGCGCAACCATCGCCATACCGCCCGCAACCAAATGCCACTGCAACCATCGGCCATCTCGCATCACAAAATAGGCGGGCTGGCGCGGGTCACGTCCGATAGCATCCCTATCAGCCTCCGCCTTGTTGCGCCGCGCCTTTGGTTGTGCGGACAAAGGGACCACGCCAACAATGTCACGATAGTGCCGCTGCAAATAGGCCAAAACCGCCCCTTCCTGGCCTGGCACAATCGCCACATCGGCCAGCCTGAAAAGCCCGGTGCGCACGCCATCACCAGAGGCCGCCAGTTCGGGGCGCGCCCGAAAGGTTATATTCAGGGCATCCATATCGGACGGTGCCGCCACATCAACATCATAAACAGGCAGCGAAACCGCCTGTTGCACCGGACCAATGCCGCAGTGCCAGGCAACATCGCGCCCGTTAAAGGTTTTTTCTGCCCCCGTGGCAGAACTTTTTGGCGCCGGCTGCGTTTTGCCCCCATCAAGGGGAGACAGCGGGGCCGTATCCTTAGGCGCGCTTGCCAAGGCCGGATCGTTACAGCCCATAGCGACCGCCAGCAGCAAACAAATCATCCGGACCGGACCACAACAGCCACAGCGAAAACCACGCTGCCACCAAGACCGATCCTTAAACGCTGCTGACCACAAAGAGGGCATATGGCGACCGGCTTTCCTTGTGTAATATTGATCCTGACGGCAAGTCAGGATACGACATAAACAACCGGCACTGCAAAACCCAGCCCCTGCAGTGCCCGCAACAATAAAACGGCAACGGGTCCCTGTTGGGCAAACAGGGCCCACACCATAACCGGCCCAAAAAGCGGAGGTCAGGATAGTGACAGGTTGGTACCATACGCGCAAAGCACGAATTGCATCCCTGGGGATCGCCATCGGATTGATGAGTGGGCTGGCCGCCTGCTCCACCAACCCGGCCACGGGCGAAGATACCTTTACCGCCTTTATGCCGCCCGCGCAGGAAGCCGAAGTCGGGGCGGAAGAACATCCCAAAATCCTTAAGCAGTTTGGCGGCAGCTATGATGCCAAGGACCTGCCCGGTTATGTCTCCGCTGTCGGGCAAAAACTGGCCGCAGTCACCGAAACGCCAAACCAGAAATTTACCTTTACGGTGCTGGATTCGCCCATCGTCAATGCCTTTGCCCTGCCCGGTGGCTATGTTTACATCACCCGTGGCCTGTTGGCCCTAGCCTCGAACGAGGCGGAACTGGCCGGGGTGCTGGCCCACGAAATCGGCCATGTCGTTGCCCGCCATTCCGCCCAGCGTTATAGCCGGGGTGTTCTGACGCAAATTCTGGCCGGCGGGCTGTCGGCCGCCATTGGCACTGGTGCGGGCGATGTGATTGGCATGGGGGCCAATGCCTATATGCAGTCCTTCTCGCGCGAGCATGAATTTGAAGCTGACAAGCTCGGGGTGCGCTATTTGTCACGCGCGGGCTATGACCCGGCGGCGATGGCAAGTTTCCTGAAAAAACTGCGCGCGCATTCGCGCCTGCAGGCCGAGCTGGCCGGTCGTTCACCCAATGATGTGGACCAGTTTGACATTATGGCGACCCATCCGCGCACGGTTGACCGTATCGAACAGGCCCGTGCCGCGGCCAATACGCCGGTTTCGGGTACCCCGCGCCTCGATACGGTTAAATACATGACGGAAATTGACGGCATCATGTATGGCGACGGCCCGGAAAACGGCTTTATTCGCGGGCGCAAATTTGTTCATGTACCGATGGATTTCTATTTTGAAGTCCCCGAAGGTTTTTCCATGATCAACCAGCCCGATGCGGTTGTGGCGCGCGACAACAAAGGGGCGACGATTATTTTTGAAGGCGCCCCTGCGGCCGCTCAGGTCGGCCCGGCTGCCTATTTGCAGCGCGGATTTTCCAAATCAATCCGGCTTCGCGATATTCAGAAAATTGATGTCAACGGCCAGCAGGCCGCAACCGGATCTGCCGATGTATCGCTAAAATCGGGCACACGGGCGCGGTTGCGTGTGGTTGCCATCCTGCATGGAAAATCGGCTTATCAGTTCCTGTTCCTGACCCCGCTTAATCAGGCGGATGCCTATAACATGCCGCTGCGCCGCACGACCTATAGCTTCCGGTCCCTGACCGCATCGGAAAAGAAGAAATATCACGCCCTATCTATCAAGGTGCGTGCGGTTAATCCGGGTTACACGGTAAATACGTTCGTGAAATCGATGGCCGTTGACCGCCGCCCCGAAGAAACCTTTGACGTCATTAATGGCCTGGAAGCCGGGCAGCTTCCGCCCGAAGGCTCGCTGGTTAAAGTGATCACGAATTAAGCCCCCCTGGCAAGATCACAACAAAAATCCCCTGCCGGCATCAAACACCGGCAGGGGATTTTTAATTTTACACCAAAGCAAAACATGGCTTGTCATATAGAGGCAGGGTCAGCTTTCAATCCGGTCAACAATCTGTCCATTTGGGCCAATGGCAGCGGCCATCAATGTGCCCCCTCGCCCGGCCCCGGCATCAAGCGACAGGGTATATTCCCGTTCCGAAATGCCGGAATGATTGTTTGATGACCCGCGAATGATACGGGCACAGTCATAATAACGTTCGGTAATGGCTTCAAACATGGAGCCACCCCACCAGAATGTATCGGTCTGGGCGGTCAGGGCGCGCGAGGAATCAAGCCCCGCATGCACAAAAATCAATGACCCATCACTGACATAAGCCGCATGTTTTAAATCGGCCATCAAGGCACCATGCCCGGGATGGCGGCGCATGGCATCGCTTAGCTGGCCCGTCCATTGCGAAATCAGATGTGCGCCCTGGCGCATGGTGGCCTGCACCATCGCCGGGTCAAAGCCATAGGCCCGCACAATGCCCGCCGCACCGCGCGTTAACATCCATTCAAAAACTTCACCGGGATTGGGGGCAAACTGCAATTGCTGCATTTTGGTCAGCATTTCTTCGGCAGCACCGCGCAAAAACACGATATCGCCCATATCCACGCCGTCCTGGGCAATGAAAAAGCGGCGAAACAGCAAAATTTCATTGATCGCGGCAATGACATGATCGCCCGGGCCATCGCCCCAATAATTGCCGGTATAAACCAGCCTGTCACCGGGGCGTATTTTACGCGCAAGTCGGGCATGAACCGACTGCAAGGCCGCAATGTCGCCATTTACGGCCCCGACAACCCAAATACGGTCCGCAGGTTGTAAAGATGCAAGAACCGCCGCTGCTTGCGCCATGATATGCTCCTGATGAAAAACCGGCCCCAGAATAATACCCGGACCGGTTTTTAGAAAGTATATGCTTTAGGGGCATTCGCAAACGCGAATCAGGCAGCTTTCTGCAACAGCTTTTCCAGCTTGCCCGATGCCTTGTCCTTGTCGATCTTTTCGATCGCGGCCAGTTCATCTACCAGGCGCTCAAACGCGGCTTCGTAAATCTGGCGTTCAGAGAAGGACTGCTCGGGCTGGGTGGCCGAACGATGCAGGTCACGCACGACTTCGGCAATCGAAACCGGGTCGCCGGAATTGATTTTGGCTTCGTATTCCTGCGCACGACGCGACCACATGGTGCGTTTGACACGTGCACGACCCTTCAGGGTCACAAGGGCGGAATCCATCTGTTTTTTCGAGGAAAGCTTACGCAGTCCGGAGTTGCCCACCTTGTTGACCGGCACGCGCAACGTCATGCGGCTGGAATCAAAAGTGATCACATAAAGGCGCAGTTCCTGCCCTGCGATAGACTGGGTTTCGAGGCCGTCAACACAGCCGACACCATGCGCGGGGTAAACTACAAAATCGCCAACAGCAAAGGGCAACTTATCCGACATCAAAGCTTCCTTCCGGCCCAAACGGCCTGGTCATATAAAACACCTTGGTCCAATCGACGCGAAGGCACCACACGACCATGCTTTTGGCTTAGTCGCGGTAACAGACAGGTAATAAAACGGAAATCCGACAGTGCGGAACGGAGCCTGCCGAGCCCTCAACGCGAATAGGCACCATAACACAACTGACCGGCCGATCACAGAACTTTTCCGTGCGGCCGGTTCAATGCTGCCATGCGCGGAATATTAGTCCGCGCTTTTTTACGCGCCTACAAACAGTAAGCCGTTCAGTCGCCGGTGCCGGGGGCCTCGGACAAAAGTTCGGTCTTGCCTGTTTTGCCGTTCCATTCGTCGGCATCGGCCGGGGCATCCCCCTTACGGGTAATGTTTGGCCAGATTTCGGCAAATTTGCGGTTCACTTCAAGCCAGTTATCCAGGTTCGGTTCCGTATCGGGGATAATGGCTTCTGCGGGACATTCGGGTTCGCAGACACCACAATCAATGCATTCATCAGGGTGAATAACCAAAAAGTTTTCACCTTCATAAAAGCAGTCGACGGGGCAAACCTCGACGCAGTCCTGATACTTACACTTGATGCAGTTTTCTGTCACCACATAGGTCATGGTGTAACTCCGTACAGGTTGCGGGGCCTGAGGCGGCTGCGCCCACCGTCGGCCTACTATTCTCTCTCGGCGCCTTGGTTATCACGCAGTGGGGCAGTGTGCAACTCCAATAAAACACTACTTTTTTTAGTACTATCAAAGAAAAACTCCCGCCATCCCTGAATGTCGGCCATATTCGAAAACACTGTAATTATTATAAAAATGCTGTCAGCAATACGAAATTATTTTGCTGTTTTGTCCCAACACAAGCCTTGCAACAATTGCAATTCTGCTGCCCTTACCCTAGTGTTTTCCCTGTCAAATGGTCGAAGAGCCATCTTTTGGGGTGTGGATAGCGGAGGCCAGTCTGAAAAATGCTGGGCTGAAGTGGCAAGATCGCCTGTCATTCAAACAGGCGCGCGCTGCTGTTGTAATTACATTGCTGATTGGTGTTGGCTTTAGTGCGCTTCAGATTTTCTGGGACCTGCACGGAGAACGCCATCAGATTGACAGGACCGTTAATCAGGTTCTTTCGACAGTCCGCGAATCTGCCACCCAGGCAGCTTATGGCCTGGATGAAAGCCTTGCTGAGCGCGTGATTTCGGGCCTGTTTGAATATGACCCCATCTATCATGCCCTGTTGCGCGATGACTTTGGCAATGTTTTGGCCCACAAGGAACGTCAGCAATCATCGTCCAGCCTGAACTGGCTGACCTCGATCATGTTTGGCGACAATCAGCATTACGAAATTCCACTGACCATTGGCGACTCCGCCGATCTTGTGGGGTATCTTGAAATTGATGTCGATACCGGCCTGATCGCGGCGGGTTTCATCAATCGTTCTGTTGTTATTCTGGTCTCGGGGCTGGTACGCAATTTCCTGTTGGGGATCGCGCTGACATTCTTTTTCTATCTGACCCTGACCAAACCCCTGTTGCGCCTGGTAAATTCCCTGGGCCGGGTCGACCCGGGCAGCCCCGCCACCACCAAGGTCGAAATTCCCAACAGTCACACAAAGGACGAATTGGGGCTTCTGGCCCAATCGACCAATGGCCTGCTAACCGAAATTGATGATAATTTATGGCGCCTGCGCGAGGCGGAACAAACCCTGCGCGAACGCGAAAACCGCCTGCGCGGCATTATGCAAAACGTGGCGGATGGCATTATCAGCATCGACTCGGATTGCCAGATTTTGCAATGCAATCCGGCCTGCCTGCAATTGCTCCATCTCCCCGCCGATACCGAACTGATCGGATGCAATCTGCTCGATTATATCGTTGATGCCTCGAAACTTAATCTGGCGGAGGTTCTGGCGCGCACCGTCACTGACGATAACAGCGCGTCTTTCCGCCCGGCCCTTGATCGCTCTGTCGAGCTGATCTTGCGGTGTGCCGATGGCCATAAAATCCGGGTCGCATCGGTTTTCCAGCCCATGCAGCTCGAAGATAATCTACTTTATACCGTTGTTTTCCATGATGTGACCGCCCAGCGCCGCTACGAAGAACGCCTGGTTTACATGGCCAATCACGATCCGCTGACCGATCTGCCCAATCGTTCAATGCTGGAACTCAGCCTCAGCGACTCCTTGCAAGATTGTGAGGCCCTGACAGCAGACACAGCCGAGGGGGAAATCCGCCGGCAGATCGCCACCGCCGTACTGTTTATTGATCTTGACCGTTTCAAACTGATCAATGACAGCCTGGGACACGATTTTGGCGACCTGTTGCTTAAGGAAGTTGCCAATCGCCTGCGCAACATCATGCGCCGCAATGACACGCTGGGCCGCCTCGGCGGGGATGAATTCCTGATCATTATTCCGCAAATCAGCGAAACCCAGGAAGCCGCAACACTGGCGCAATCCGTGATCGATGCCTTATCGCCCACCTTTGAAATTCGCGGCCGGCAGCTTTTTGTCACCCCGTCCATCGGCATTGCCCTAAGCCCGGCAGATGGCGACGATTTTGCGACCCTGATGCGCAATGCCGATGCGGCAATGTATAGCGCAAAGGCACGCGGCGGCGGGACCTATCATTTCTTCACCAAAATGATGAATGAAAGTGCCGCCACCCGGCTGGCCATGGAAAACGACCTGCGCGATGCCATCAAACGCGAACAGTTTGAAGTCTATTACCAGCCCAAAATCCACCTGGAGACAGGGCGCATTTCCGGGCTGGAGGCCCTGTTGCGCTGGAACCGGCCGGGGCGCGGTTTTGTATCACCCATGCAGTTTATCCCCATTGCCGAAGAAACCGGCTTGATTGGCAAAATCGGTGAATGGGTTCTGCGCCGCGTTTGTGAACAAATCATTGAATGGGACGCCCAGGGCGTCACCCCGATTGTGGTCGCCGTCAACCTTTCACCCCGGCAATTGATCGAAGGCCGCATCTCCGAAACCGTTTCCAATATTCTTAAGGAAACCGGGGTTCCCGCATCGCGCCTGATTTTGGAAATTACCGAAACCGTGATGTTGCAGGGCATGAACCGCGCCATTGCCATCCTCAACGAAATTCGCAAGCTGGGCGTTCAGATCGCCATTGATGACTTTGGCACCGGTTATTCGTCCCTAACCTATCTAAAACGCCTGCCGATTAACGCCATCAAGATCGACCGTTCCTTCATTCGCGATATTACCACCGACCCGGACGACGCCGCGATCACCAACACCATCATCCTGATGGGCCGCAATCTTGGCTTGCGTGTGATTGCCGAAGGGGTCGAAACCCAAGAACAGCTGGAATTCCTGCGCCTCCATAACTGCGACGAGATCCAGGGTTTTCTGATCTCGGAGGCACGGCCCCCCGCCGAAATCGTGCCCTTGATGGAACAACTGGAACAGGTATGACAATCTGGCCTATACTCACCTATCATTGCACCTGTATAAAGCGGTCAGGTCTTTTGCTTTGCCAGCTTTGTGCTGCCCCAATTTGAGGATTCCATGTCATATCCCCGTTCTGTTCTTCTGGTTGATGACAGCAAGTTTGCCCGCCTTCTGATCAAGGCCTTTATCGAAAGCGGTTTTCCCGACTGGACGATTGAGGAAGCTGCCGAAGCCGAAAGTGCCCAGCAAAAGGCTGATGCCAGAAGTTTCGATTATTTTATCATCGACTATAACATGCCGGGTAAAAACGGGCTGGAACTGGGCGCCAATATCCGCCAGCAGCACCCCAATGCCACCCTCGCCCTGCTTACCGCCAATATCCAGCAGGATATCCAAAAGCAGGCCGAGGCCATTGGCATGGATTTCATTGCCAAGCCGCCGACCCAGGAAAAAATCACCGCCTATTTCTTAGCCAAAGAAGCCGCTCATGATTGATTTATCCGATCTCGAACGCGACACCATCACCGAACTGATCAATATCGGTGTCGGGCGGGCGGCAGCCTCGCTTTCGGAAATGGTCGATCAGTCTGTCGAACTGACGGTACCGTCAATCAGCTTTGTGCAGCGTTTTTCCGATGCCAACCTGATTGCTGCCGCAAACGAAGTTGTTTCCGCCGTCACGCAAAGTTTCAACGGCCCGTTTAACGGCGATGCCCTGCTGGTTTTCCCCGAAAAACGCAGCCTGGAACTGGTGCGCCGCCTGTTGCAGGTGGATGTACCGCTTGACAGCCTGGGTGACCTGGAACAGGAAGCCCTGATGGAGGTAGGGAATATCATTCTCAATGCCTGCCTGGGCAGCATTTCCAACATTTTGGGGCATCCCATCAATTGTTCGATGCCGATTTTTCGCAAATGTGAAACCCGCAACCTGATGGGCAATAGCGACGCGCCGGAGACAAAAACAGAAACAGACACGGAAACAACCGTTCCGTTTCTTTTGATCCTGCATGTCCAGTTCATGCTGCGGGAAAACGATATTGACGGATATGTGCTATTTGTCATGGACCTGGACTCGATCCAGACCCTAAAACGAATGGTAAACCGCTATCTGCAAAACGCATTAAGCTAGGATTATTCCAGCACCCCCGTGCTACCGGTATTCCCGGCCGCAAGGAGCATCAAAGCCATGTCTGATGGCAAACACGGCCCAACCGATAAAAACCGTTCTTCCAGTCAAAACGGCGAGAAGACTTCGCGCGCGATACCGGCATCTCCCGACATAACCGATACGGCACAAACGCACAAAGCCAGCGACGCATCAACCGCGTTAGAAACATCCCCAACACCCCCATCGGTGCCGTCTTCGTCTCCTGAGGTAAACCTGTCTCTCGCCTTGCTGGAAAACTGCGATGCCGGCATCATTGCCGTCAAACGGGACAGCAAAATATGCTTCTGGAACAGCTGGATGGAGAAGGCCGCAGGCCTGACCGCATCAGAGGTTCTTGGCAAAAGCATGGAAGATGTCTTTGGCAAGGCCCTGCCGCACCGCCTGAACAATGCCATTGCCGATTGTCTGTCGCTGGGGATGCCCGCGATGATTTCGCCCTCGCTCAACAAATCAGTACTGCCGTTACGACCGCAATCGCAATTTGCGCAAAAATTTCCCCAAATGCAGCAATCCATCCGCATTCAGCCGGTCTCGCTGGGTGCCGAAGGGGTGATTTGTGCGATTACCGTGCGCGACGTGACACTGGCGGTTCAGCGTGACCAGCTCTTGCGCCGGCAAGCTGCCGAACTGGCCGAGCTTGTGACGCAAACCCGCCGCAGCGAAGACCGCACCCGTGCGATTTTGCAAAACACCATTGATGCCATTCTGGTGGCCTCCGAAGATGGCAATCTGGAGCCGCTAAATGCCCGGGCCCAGGAATTATGCGGGCCACAGGGCGACCCGGAAATCAAGAATATCATTCAGTTTCTGTTGCCAGATTGCGGCAACAACCCGCCGCCCAAACCGCCCAGCGACCGCCTGCTGACCGACCTTGGCACCGGGGTGATCGAAATTCTCGCCTGCCCGGCCAATGGCCATAATATCCCGCTTGAAGTCGCGATCAGCCATTTTACCGCCTATGGCCGCTATCATTACATCATCACCCTGCGCGATATTTCACAACGCAAGCGCCACGAACTTGAAATTCAGAACACCATGCAGGAATTGGAAAATTCCAATGCCGAGTTGGAACAGTTCGCCTATGCCGCCTCGCACGATTTGCAAGAACCCCTGCGCATGGTTTCAAGCTATACCCAGCTTCTGGCCCGGCGTTATCGCGGGCAGCTTGATGATACGGCAGATGAATTCATCCATTATGCCGTGGATGGCACCCAGCGCATGCAACGCATGATCGACGACCTGCTAACCCTGTCGCGGGTCGGGCGGCACGGCAAACCGTTTCAACCGGTACCCTTAAGCGGCCTGTTTGATGCCATCGAAGCCAACCTTCAACGCGCCGAAGCCGCCCCGGCGGGCAGTATCATGCGCGAACCGGATTTGCCTGTCGTGATTGGCGATCCCAGCCAGCTTTTGCAGCTTTTTCAAAACCTGGTGTCGAATGGCCTGAAATATAGCGACCCGACCCATGCCGAAATCCGCATTTCCGCCCGCGAATTTGAAAGTTTCTGGCGCATTTCCGTGTCCGATAATGGCATTGGCATCGACCCGCAATATCACACCAGCATTTTTGAAATTTTCAAACGCCTGCATGGTTATGGCGAATATGCGGGCACAGGCATTGGCCTGGCGCTGTGCAAAAAAATTGTCGAACGTCACGGCGGCAATATCCATGTGGAAAGTGCCTTGAATGAAGGCAGCACCTTCCATGTCGACCTGCCCAAAGAGCACAGCATATTGTGATTATGGGCAAAACCATGTAGCTTTCGTTTACGTAAGCGTAAACGTTAAAGATGTTTCATGACCGATAATTTTTCGATTACCGATCTCGCCCGCGAATTTGATGTTACCACCCGCACCATTCGCTTTTACGAGGATCAGGGCCTGATCGCGCCCGAGCGTCAGGGGCAAACCCGTATTTACGGCCAGCGGGACCGGGTGCGCCTGCGCCTGATCATGCGGGGAAAACGGCTGGGTTTTGCGCTGAAGGAAATCCGCGATTTGCTGGATCTTTATGAAACCGACCGCAGCGAAATCACGCAGCTGACCATCCTGATCAACAAAATAGACGAACGCCGGGATGCCTTGCGCAAACAACGCGCCGATATCGATGCCACCCTGGAGGAACTGGACAATCTGGAGGAAAACTGCCAGCAGGAATTAAGCCGCAAATCTGGCTAAAACCTTTCATCTTTTGCCGTCAGGGGGCGGACTGATCGGTTTCTGAGAGGGGAACGCGCGGCACGGAGGGCCGGGTAAACAGGAAAATGCACACCGGAATCGCAACAAGCAACTGCACCAGCGGCACCCAATGGGCCTGAACAAAGATCAACGACATGCCAATCATCAGGGCAAAGGTCGCCGCCGCCATAATTTTGGCCCGCAGGCTGATCACACCATGATGTTTCCATTGCGTAATCGGCGGGCCCAGGCGCGGATGTTCATGCAACCAGCGATGCAGGCGCGGTGACCCCTTGCCAAAGGCCCAGGCCGCCAGCAACATAAAGGGCGTTGTCGGCAGCAATGGCAGAAAAATCCCTGCCACGCCCAACCCGACAGACAACCAGCCCAAAGCAACAAAAAGGTGTCCCGGATGCAAAATTCAGCTCCTTGTACCGCCCGGCCCATTTGGCGGGTTTCATTCTTCTAGATCTAGGTCTAGCATCCCTAAAGTTCAACTATTTGCAAATCATTATCAACACGGCATGGCATATTTTATCATTTTTTCCGCGAACCTCCCCTTTTCCGATGCCGGAGCCTCGGCATGATCCAGGTTGGAAACGGCCTTTTTCTCGATGAAAGTCATCTGGAATTTCATTTTGTTCGCGCATCGGGCCCTGGCGGGCAAAATGTAAACAAGGTTTCGACCGCCGTGCATATGCGCGTGCGCGTCAGCGAATTGACCGAACTGCCCGAAAGGGTCCGTATCCGCCTGCGCGAACTGGCAGGCAGCCGCCTGACCAATGGGGATGAAATTATTATCGATGCCCAGCGTTTCAGAACCCAGGAACGCAACCGTCAGGATGCGATTGACCGTTTCGTCGATCTGGTGCGCAAGGCCGCTGAACGCAAAAAATTCCGGGTTAAAACCCGCCCGTCGCTGTCGGCCAAACGCAAACGCATCGATGCCAAGAAAAAACGTGGCGACGTCAAAAAAATGCGCCGCAGCCCCACAGACTAACCCATGTTTCCCTAAAGCCTGTTTCCCTTAAGCCTGCTTTAACCCGTCCGAAACCGACGTTCCGCCCCACCAACCTGCCGCACGCATCCGGGCATACCAGCCCCGCCCTATCATACCTTGCTGTATCCTTATGGCGCATTGCGGCACCGGCCTGGGCTGCCTATGGTAGAACATTGCCCATGCCTGCCATCAGGAAGGAATATGACCGCCACCATGACCCCGGACTGGACCCATATTGCACAAGCCCCGATGCCAACAAATTGCGGATGGCAGGGCCATTATCGGGTGCGATATTCCGAAATTGGCGCAAATGGCCGCGCAACCCTGCCCGCCCTGGCCGATTACATGCAGGATTCCGCCGGTTGGGGGGCAAAATACCTGCAACTGGCCTATGACGATACCGTGGATCAGGGGTGGCATGGGTTTTGGCACGCATGGCGATCATGGTGCATCATTATCCGGCCAATGGCGAAAACCTGTATCTGGAAACCTGGCCGTCGGGTTTTTCACATCGCATGGCAAGCCGCGACTGGCGCCTGCGCGATGAAAAAGGGGATATTTGTGCGGTGGCGCAAAGTTTTTGGGCGCTGTTCGACCTCAAACAACGCCGCGCCGCCCGCTGGCCCGACTGGCTGATCGAACGCCTGCCCGACCCCACCGGCCCCAAACTGATCGAGACCTCAACACGCGCACCATCCACCTCCGAAGAACTGGTCTGCCGCAACGAATTGACCGCCCAGGCATCTGACCTGGATATTTACGGGCATGTCAATAATGTGCGGCTGATGCAATGGATCCTGGCAACCACCGATAATGGCGATCCCGATTTTCAGCCTGCTGGCCTTGATATCCATTTTCGCTCCGAATGCCGCTTGCATGACCGTGTCATGATCCGCCAAACTAACGAATATGCGGCCATCTCGCGGGTTGAGGAAACCGGCACAGAAGGTCCATCCAAAATGACCGACCTGGTCCGCGCCCGAATTATCCGCTGACATCCGGCAAACCAGCGCCGTCACCAGATCAATACAATCCGGGCTATCGGGCTATACCGTTAGGCCTGTTCCATCGCCTCGAATAACAAAGCCACAGGCTTAAAGCTGCGGCGGTGATGCACCGTTGGCCCGGCTCTATTAAGCCCCTCCATATGCTTTTTCACCCCGTAACCGGCATTGCCTTCCCAGCCAAAATGCGGGTAACGCAGGGCAAGGCGGCGCATGGCGCGGTCCCGCACCACCTTGGCGACAATCGATGCCGCCGCAATCGACAGCGACTTGCTATCGCCCTTGACCACCGTTTGCACCGCGCACGGCAGGCCGGGGTCGCGGTTGCCATCCACCAATGCCTGATCGGGGCAGGTTGGCAAATGGGCCACCGCGCGGCGCATGGCCACATAGGTCGCCTGTAAAATGTTAATCTGGTCAATTTCGCGGACCGATGCCGCGCCAATGCCAACGCTGGCACAGGCCATAATCCGTTCGGCCAGCATATCGCGCTTCTTGGCAGACAGCTTTTTGGAATCGTTTAACAGGCCATACAAATCGCCAATGCGCGCATCCTCGCGCGGCAACACCACCGCGGCCGCCACCACCGGCCCGGCCAGCGGCCCGCGCCCTACCTCGTCAATCCCGGCAATAATGCCGCAATACTGGTCTTCAATTGCAAAGTCGGGCATGCCCGTCATCTACCTGTTTTACCGTCATCCTGTTGGGCCGAACATCATGCCATCCGCCCGTCCCGGTGCGCCCTTCATATCATGCGACAGGTCAGGAAAAACAGTCTGTTTCAGCCTGCAAATGCCAATGGCTTATTCCGCCCCATAATACACGGCTTGCAATTTATTACCGTCCGGGTCCCGCACATAGGCGGCGTAATAATTGGGTCCGTAATGGGGGCGTTCGCCCGGTTCTCCTTCGCTCATACCGCCATTTTCAAGTGCCTGCGCATGAAAGACACGCACCTGTTCGCGATGATCGGCGACAAAGGCAATATGGGTGCCGTTGCCCCACGTCGCGGGGCGGCCATCTTCGGGGCTGTAAATATAAATCGTCGGCATTTGCCCATCACGTTCATAAGCCAGCGGCTTTTCCGGTGCTTTGGGCTGGCGTTCAAATCCAATCGCCCCTAAAACCGCATCATAAAACCTTGCGGATCGGGCCTTGTCGTTGGTTCCCAACGTGATGTGACTTAACACGGACATCAACAAACACCCCCTCAATATCGCGATTATGGATCAGGCCGTTTTCAACCTCGCCAAAGTGCTTTGCCTTTAAAGCATAACAAAAATCGCCTGCGCCTGTTTTATTGAAATTTGCGCATTTCCAAACAACCCTGTCCGCTCGTCACAAACAAAAACACCGGCCCTGTGATCAGAACCGGTGTTGATGATTTTACAACCGCCAGATACGGCGCGGCCAAGGTCAATTTTTACACCCTTAATCGAGCGGCAATTTACCTGGGTCTTTGGGCTGTTCTTCAAGGTCACGCGAGTCAAAGGTGGCCCAGCCTTCGGTTTCGCCGGTATCTGGCAAGTCACCCTTTGGGTCAACATGGCGCAGCAAATAGGCCTTGCCGATCAAATTGGCGGTAATCGGCGCGGTTAAAAACAGGAAGATCGTGATCAGCAATTCATGAATGGTGAATGTGCCGCGCTCAACCCAGAAAAACAGCATCGATGCAATCAGGATCGCCCCCACCCCAACGGTGGTGGCCTTGGTCGGTGCATGCAGGCGCATCAAAAGGTTGGGCAGCTTCACCAGCCCGAACGACCCGATCAGGGTAAACAGGCCCCCAATCACGATCAGAACGGAAATGACGAGTTCCATAACAAATTCCATCACATCCATTCCTATTCGATGATGTCGCCGCGCAGGACAAACTTGCAATAGGCCACGGTCGAAACAAAGCCCACCATCGCAAACAGCAAGGCCGCCTCGAAATACATCGCGGTCGCCCGGCCAATGCCATAGAGCACCAAAAGCGCGATACCGTTAATTGCCATTGTATCAACCGCCAAAACACGGTCGGCAATGGTTGGCCCAAAGGACAAACGCCATAGATTGATCAGCAACGCCAGGCCCGCGCAGACAAACGCAAAGTTCAGGGCATATTCAATCATTCGAAAATCTCCTTCAAACGGCGTTCGTAGCGCGATTTGATATCATCAACCACGCCCTGGGGGTCCGGGGCATGCAGGCAATGCACCAAAAGCGAGCGGGCATCCCGCGACAAATCAACCGTCACCGTGCCCGGCGTCATGGTGATGGTGCCCGCAAGGGCGGTAATAGCCTCGGGCGATGTCAGTTCCAGCGGCACAGTCACGCTTGCCGGTTGCAGGCTATCCGCCTTGCGAAACAAAACCAGGCCTGCCACCACAACATTGGCAACCAGAATATCCCACAAAACGATCAGGCCATATTCGCAAATCGCCCAGATATTGCTTACCTTGGGGCGACCGGGCCAGAAGCTTTGGCTGATCAGCGGAATGATCACGGCAAGAATGGCGGCAAACAGTACCGTGCCAACCGAAACCTCGTTGGCCAGCATCACCCAGATCACGATCAGGGCCACACTGAGCAGCGGGTGGGGAAGATAACGTTTCAACATCATCACTGTCCTTTCTGCTGCTTATTGTGCAAATGGCGCAACGGTGGTGATTTCGGGAACGGGGGTATCAGCCCCCATCACCGCACGAATATAGTCGGTCGTATCAAACAGCTCGGCACTGGTATCATGCAAATAGCTGGTGACCGGCCCGGCAAAAACCGTCAAGGCCACCAGCATCGCCAGCATCATGCCTGTGGCAATAATCGTCTGGTTCGGAAAGGTCTGGTCCGGGGCGATTTGAATTTCGCCTTCGGTGGCAGAGCTTTTCCAAAACAACACACTGCCCGCCCGGCCAAGGCCGATAATATTAAGAAACGACGTGCCCAGAATGGCCGCCCAGATCCACACCATATGGGGCGAATGTTGCGACGCACTCAGGATTTGCAGTTTCCCCAAAAAGCCCGACAGCGGCGGCAGGCTGGCCATTGCAATCGCCCCCATGAAGAACAGGGATGCGATCAACCCGCTTTGCCGAATGTCCGGGGCCGCATGCAGGCTTCCGCCAAATTGTCCGCGCCGTGAAATCACCAGGTCGGCAATCAAAAACATTGCCGCGCCCGCAAAGGTGGAATGCACCATGTAATACAGGCCCGCCGCGACCGAAGCCGGCGTGAACAGGGAAATTGAAACCATCAATGTCCCCATCGACCCCACAACCGCAAAGGCCACCATTGTGGCAAGCTGCCGGGCGGCAACAACCCCCACCATGCCAACCACCAGCGTCACAATCGCCGCAGGCATCAAATATGGTGCCACCAGCCACGAAAGATCCCCTGCCGATCCGCCAAAGGCCAGCGAGTAAAGCCGCAGGATGGAATAAGCCCCCACCTTTGTCATGATGGCAAACAGGGCCGCCACCGGGGCCGGGGCATTGGCATAAGTACCTGGCAGCCAAAAATGCATCGGCACCATGGCCGCCTTGATGCAGAACACCAAAAACAGCACCAGCGCCCCTGCCTTAAGCAAGGCCAGGTCACTGTCAGGCACCAGCGGCACCTTAAGGGCCAAATCCGCCATATTCAGCGTACCGGTAACCGAATAAATCAGGCCCACACCAATCAGGAACAGGCTGGAACCGGTCAGATTGACGATAATATACTGCATGCCGGCTTTCAGGCGATTTTCGCCCGCGCCATGCAACATCAACCCATAGGACGCGATCAGCAGGACTTCAAAAAACACAAACAGGTTAAAGAAGTCGCCGGTCAGAAACGCGCCATTGATCCCCATTAACTGGAACTGGAACAGGGCATGGAAATGCTTGCCCCGTTTGTCCCATTCACGGGCCGAATAAAACCAGACAATTGCCGCCAGAATGGATGTCAAAAGCACCATCAGCGCGGACAGGCGGTCCAATACCAGCACAATGCCAAACGGCGTTGGCCAATTACCCAGCGAATACATTTCCGGCCCGGTATGGGCGGCATGAAACACCAGGGCAACCGACACGGCCAGCAAGGCAACCACTGTTGTCGCCGAAAAAACCCGCTGCAATATCAGGTCATGGCGGACCGCCAGAACAGTCAGTGCTGCCATAACAGCCGGCAGCACGACAGGAACGATCATCCAGTTACCCATTATTTCGTTTCTCCGGAATCAGTCGGACCGCCGGGAAGGCCATCAACATGGTCATTGCCAATTTCAAGATAGGTGCGCAATGCCAGCACCACGATCAGGGCTGTCATGCCAAAGGAAATCACAATCGCCGTTAACACCAGCGCCTGCGGGATCGGGTCGGTATAGCCCGGTGCGCTTTCGCTAATGATCGGCGGCAGGTCAACCTGCAAGCGGCCCATGGCGAACAAAAACACATTCACCGCATAAGACAGCAACGACAACCCGATCACCACCGGGAAGGTCCGCCCGCGTAGCATCATGTAAACACCACATGCGCTCAGAAGGCCGATACTGCTTGCTACCAGAAACTCCATAATATCAGACCTCGTTCTTCTGTGGCGACGTCAGGGGACGGGCCGAGGACGGATCATGATCCATCGGTTCGGTATTGATGTCGCTATGTTCGGCCATGCGTTCAACCTGCGAAAGTTTGGCCAGGGCCAGCATCACAGCCCCCACCACCGTCAGGAACACGCCAAGGTCAAAGCCCATCGCGCTGGCAAGTTCAATATCGCCGACAAACGGAATATGGAAATGCCCAAAGGTACTGGTCAGGAACGGATAGCCCGCAACCCATGCCCCCATGCCGGTCATGGCCGCGGCAATAACACCCAGCGCGATCATGGCATGGTAATTGGCCCGCATGCGGTTCTGGGTCCAGCCAAAGCCCGAGGCCATATATTGCATGATCAACGCAATGGAAACGACCAGACCGGCAATAAACCCGCCGCCCGGTTCGTTATGACCGCGCAGGAAGATATATACCCCCACCATCAACGAAAGCGGCAACATCACGCGCGTTGCAATCACCATCATCAGCGGGTGACGTTCGGCTGATTCACGGTGTTCCTTCACCCAGTTCGCCAACCGCACAGCGGCCTTGCCGCTGGCAACGCTTTCGATCAGGGCAAAAATCGTCAGGGCGGCAATGCCCAGCACCGTAATTTCGCCAAAGGTATCGTAACCACGGAAGTCGACCAGAATAACGTTCACAACGTTATGTCCACCGCCCTTGGCCAACGAATTTTGCAGGTAATAATCGGCAATGGTTACGCCGTCGCGCGTCATCACCGCCCAAACGGCCCCGCCCATGCCAAGGCCCGCCACCACCGCGATCAAAATATCGCGGAAACGGCGGCCCGACGTGCTTTCCTTCGGGGTTTCCTTGGGTAGGATATTCAAGGCCAGCAACATCAGAATGACGGTAACAACTTCAACCGAAATCTGCGTTAGGGCCAGGTCCGGTGCCGACAGGTAAATAAAGCCCAGCGAAATGATCAGACCGATCACACCGACAAACAGCAAAACCAGCAAGCGGTTATAATGCAGGATCAGCGTTGCCGCACAGGTCAGCATCAAAAGCGCCCAGCCAATGACCACCGGAATACTGACCGGCAACAAGGCACGCGTGCCCGGCAGGAAGCCATCATGGGTGTAAAACCCGGTAAAGCCAATTGCGACAGCCGCCAACAGCATGATCGCCAGATAAAGCTGCAACGACCCGCTATGAAACAGATCGGTCACCGCACGCGACAGGGCGACCACCTTTTGAATGAAACAATCAAACATTGCCTTGGCTTCGGGCCGCGACAGGTTTTTGGTGGCACTCATCAGGCCGGCATGACGCCACAGCAACAACAAACCACCGATAATCGCAATCGCGCTTAACATCAGCGGCGTGTTAAAGCCATGCCACAGGGCCAAATGAAACTCCGGCAATGCGCCGCCAATAACCGCCCGCGAGGTGACATCAACCAGCGGCCCGGCAACACTTGCCGGGAACAGGCCAATCAACACCACCAGCACGGTCAACAAGGCGGGCGGGCCCCACAGGCCAATGCCCGGGTCATGCGGATGATGGGGATATTCCTTTTGTTTCGGGCCAAAAAACACATGCACGATGAAACGGAAGGAATAAGCCACCGAAAACAGCGCCCCGACCGTTACCAGAACCGGGAACACCCAATCCTGCCCCAGCCAGGCCATATGCAAGGATTCATCGAGCATCATTTCCTTGGACAGGAACCCGTTAAAGGGCGGGGTGCCCCCCATGGAGGCCGCGGCAATAATGCCAATCGTTGCGACAATCGGCATCAGGCTGGCAAGGCCGCCCAGGCGGCGAATGCTGCGCGTACCGGCTTCGTGGTCAATAATGCCCGCTGTCATAAACAGGGCCGCCTTAAAGGTGGCATGATTGATGATGTGAAACACACCGGCCACGGCTGCCAAGGGCGTGCCAAAACCAAACAGCATGGTCACCAGGCCCAGATGGCTGACCGTCGAATAGGCCAAAAGCCCCTTGAGGTCATCCTTGAACATGGCAATCCAGGCGCCCATCACCATCGTGATCAGGCCCGAGGTGGCAACGATATAAAACCATTCATCCGTGCCCGAGAGAACCGGCCACAGACGCGCCATCAAAAACAGGCCCGCCTTCACCATCGTTGCCGAATGCAGATAGGCCGAAACCGGTGTCGGCGCCGCCATGGCGTGCGGCAACCAGAAATGGAACGGAAACTGTGCCGATTTGGTCAAACAGCCCAGCAAAATCAGCACCGTTGCCAGCGCATAAAGCGGCGATGATTTGATCATGTCGCCATGCTGCAAAATGACGCTGATGTCATAGGAGCCAACGATATTGCCCAAAATCAGCATCCCGGCAATCATCGAAAGGCCACCTGCCCCGGTGACGGTCAGCGCCATACGCGCGCCCTGTCGCCCTTCAGGCAGGTGTTTCCAATAACCGATCAGCAGGAACGAGCTAAGCGAGGTCAGTTCCCAAAAAATCAGCAATAACAGGATATTGTCGGAGGTAACGATGCCGACCATTGCGCCCTGGAATAACAGCAGGAACACATAAAACCGGCCCATCGGGTCATTCTTGGACAGGTAAAACCGGGCATAGATGATAATCAGCAGCCCGATCCCCAAAATCAGGGTGGTAAACAGCAACCCCAACCCGTCGAGGAAGAAATTCACATTCAGCCCCAGCGCGGGAAGCCATTCATAATGAACACGAATAACCTCGCCCGCCATCACGGCCGGGGCTTCGGATGCCAGCAAAATAAGCGCAAGCAGCGTAACCGCGCCCGTCGCGGTTGCGCAGGTGTTCCGTCCGGCCCTTATCAAGATCGCTGGCAGCAACGCACCAAGAAAGGGGAGCAAAACAATGAGGGTAAGACTCATGAAAGACCCTTGTTTTTAGGAAGATGACGCAACGCCCCGACGCGCGCGGCAAGAAAATTCTGGCAGAACCTAATATTTGTGCCGAATGCGGTCAAGAAAACCCCACACGCAGCACTTTTCTTGCTTAGGGCGCAGACCCGGACGGGTCAAGTGAACCTGATCACCCAAGAAAAAGCGACGTTTTTGCCCATCTGGCAATAATTTTCTGAGATTTTCTTATATAAAAGAACAGCTAACGCCGTCCCTGGGCCATTTTTCGGGCTTCTGGCATGGCGCGTAAACGCGCCATTGCAATAACCCCCATCACAGGGCCGATCGCCAACATGGCAAAGGAAGCCCACCAGCCAAAGGCATCGGCGACCAAAGGCACCAGATGGATCGATATCAGGGCGATGAAAAATCCCACCGCATTTTGCAATGTCAGCGCCGTGCCAACATGGTCTGGTTCCGCAAGCTCAATCACGCAGGATGAAAATTGCGCGGAATCCGCAATCACGGAAATTCCCCAGATCAGGCATACAATCACCAGAACCGGCATCGGTGCCGATGCCAGCGCCCCTGTGATCAGGGCGCAAAGCCCGCTTATGCTCATCGCCGAAATGGTAATGGTGGTCCGCCCCCAGCGATCAGCCCATATGCCGCCCAGCAAACTGCCCAGCGCCCCGATGCCAATAATGGCAAAGGTGGTTAAGGCCGCCCACAGCGACGCATTTTCAATGCCCCGTACCTGATAGGTGCGAAACAGGAACAATCCTGTCCAGCCCCACATGGCATACAGTTCCCACATATGGCCAAAATAGCCATAACCGGCATAACGTAACGGTTTATTGGCAATGATATGCCCCACCGCCCGCGGATCAAACCGGGGGGACCGCCCAACGGTACCGCCCAGTTTAACAAACAGCACGCCAAGGGCAGCCAGCCAGGCCGAACAGCTTGCCGCAACTATCACCAACCGCCAGTCTAACGGCACAGCAACCGAAAACAGATGCGGCAAGGCCGACCCCAGCGTAAGCGCGCCAACCAGCAGGCCCACCAGAAACCCGGTATCCCCCCGCGCCCAGGTCGCCACCATTTTCATGCCAATCGGGTAAATCCCGGCCATGCAAATGCCGGTTAACAGGCGCAGGAAAATAACGGCGATGCCATCAATCGGCACCGCCAAAATCAGGATATTGGCACCGCCTGCCACCAGGGCACACAGGGCAAAAAAGCGCCTGGGGTCCAACCGGTCCGCCAGCCCCAAAAAGGCGCTGGCCAACGTCCCCAAAATAAACCCCATCACCACAGAACTGGTGAAAAGCGAGGATTGCACGGCCCCCAAATGAAACTCGACCCGCAATTGCGGCAACACCGCCGTTGCCGAAAACCACAGTGACAATGCCAAAAGCTGGCACACTGTTATCAGGCTGACTTCCAAAAACTTGGTACCGCGCACCCGTTTTCCCCGCTTCATCGCACCAAACCGCGTCACAGGCTTATATCACAAGACCAAGAATCAATCCTGTGCGCGTGCGACCATCTCAACAATCGGTTCCAAGTCGGCCCACAAATCGGCGGGGTCTTCCATGCCGATCGACAGGCGCAGGACAAGGCCGCTGGGGGCATTGCCGGCAAACTGGCGCATGAAGCCAATTGCCATTGGTACCATCAGGCTGTGGGTGCCGCCCCAGGATGCCCCAATCGAGAACGTTTTTACCTGATCGATCAGGCTGTTTAGCTCGTTTGTCATGTCCGACGGGATGACAATGCTGAAAAGCGCGCTGGCCCCGGCAAAGTCGCGTTTCCACATTTCATGTTGCGGATGGCTGGGCAAGGCCGGATGCAGCACCCGTTTGGGGTCCATCCTTTTTGCCATGCGGGTGGCAAAATCCAGCGCAACGTCGCTGCCATGTTTCAGGCGCACGGCCATTGTTTCCATTCCGCGCAACACAAGCGAGCAATCATCGGGCGAAACGCCCATGCCCAGCATGTGCATGGTCGATTTCAATCGCGTATACAGCTGATCATCATTGACCGAGACCGAGCCCAACAGCAAATCGGAATGCCCGCCGAAATATTTGGTCAGGGCCTCGACCACAATATCGGCCCCGTAATTTAACGGTTTGAAATGCAGCGGGCTGGCCCAGGTATTATCAATCGCCACCGGAATGTTATGGTCATGCGCAGCCTTGGCAATCGCGGGCAGGTCCTGCACTTCCATTGTTGCCGAACCGGGGCTTTCCACCCAAACCAGTTTAACGCTGTCGTCAAACAAACCGGCAATATCTGCCCCGATCAGCGGGTCATAGACCCGGTGCTGAATCCCGCGTTCCGCCAGGTAGCCATTGCACAGATTGCTGACCGGCGGATAGGCACAATCGGGCACCAAAACCGTATCGCCCGGCTTTAACAAAGCCAGAAACACCAACGAAATCGCAGCCTGACCGGAGGGCTGCAACATTGTGTGTTTTGCGCCTTCAAGCGCCGAAATCGCGGCTTCAAGTGTTCTGGTGGTTGGCGTGCCATGCAGGCCATAAACATAGCCGCTATCTCCGCGTTCCGCCCGGTTGGCATAGGCTGCGGAATTTTCAAAGGCGATGGTCGATGCACGATAGGTCGGCGTTGCCAGGCTGGCAAAACCTTCATGGGAAACTTCGGGCGGACAAACACAAACGGTTTGGTCTTTCATGTGGGGCGCTCCGTGGTGGCTGGCATTTTCAGGTATGATGGCAGGCAGGTATCAGCATGGAATCAGGATATAAGGACCGCTAAATCCTTACAAACCTTCTGCTTTGGCAAACTGATTTCATAACAGATCGCATTTCATCATACCTTGCAAGGCCCGATAGCGTGCAAGGGGGCGCAAAGGGCACAATTACAAAAAAAAGCTGTGCGAGGTCATCGCACAGCCAGGTTATTCCCGAGCGGGAATGGAAGCCCGACGCGGACAGAATTGCGTCGGACTTTTTCAAATATAGCAATCAGATTTCAATTATAGCTGCGCTGATCATCGATCACCTTGCCATCATTGGGCAGGCTGCCGGGCGTGGCAGGTTCGATCATGCCGCGCAATTTGCAGACATCATGCACCGTCGCCCCCACCGCATCGGCATCAAACCCGGCGGTATCGGTTTCACAGGCCAGCGTCATGACATCATTGTCATTCACCCGCGACACCACCAGCCGGGCCTTGGCAATTTCCGGGTGGCGGCGCACCACTTCGGCCACCTGCTGCGGATGGACGAACATGCCTTTGACCTTGGTGGTCTGATCAGCTCGGCCCATCCAGCCCTTAATACGCTGGTTGGTACGCCCGCACGGGCTTTGGCCCGGTAAAATGGCCGAAAGATCGCCGGTGGCAAAACGTACCAACGGGTAATCCATATTCAGTGACGTGACCAAAACCTCGCCCACTTCACCGTCAGCAACCGGGGTTCCGGTGCCGGGGCGCACAATTTCAAGAATAATATACTCGGCCACGATCATGCCCTCGCGGGCTTCGCTTTCATAGGCAATCAAACCGAGATCGGCACTGGCATAACATTGCAACATGGTCACCCCGCGGTCGGTAAACCAGTCGCGCAGCGATTCCGGCAGGGCCTCGCCCGAGACCAGCGCCCGGCGGATCGATGAAATATCGGTGCCGATTTCATCGGCCTTTTCGATCAGGATTTTCAAAAAGGACGGCGTGCCGACATAGCCTGTCGGGCGGATATCGGCAATCGCCTTCACCTGGACCTCGGTTTGGCCAACGCCCGCCGGCACCACAGCACAGCCACAGGCCCGCGCACCACTGTCAAAAATGAAGCCGCCCGGGGTAAGATGATAGGACATGCAATTATGCACCACATCGCCGGGGCGAAAACCGGCCGCAAAATAGGCCCGGCCCATGCGCCACCAGTCATCGCCCCGGCCTTCCGGGTCGTAAATGGGGCCAGGGCTTTGAAAAATGCGCCCCAGCGCACCCACCGGTGTGGCATTCAACCCGGCAAAGGGGCGGTTTTGCGCCTGCAGGTCTATCAGGTCGGATTTGCGGGTGACGGGCAATTTTGCCAGTTCGGCCCGGTTGGTAACCGCACCGCTGGCGACATTCTTTAATATGGTGCCAAAGCCCTGGGTTTTATCGCGGGCATGGGCAATCAGCCCCGGCAGCGTTGCCATCAGGCGGCCTTCGCGGGCGTCGGGGGCCAGGGTTTCCTTGTCGTCAAAGTAGGTTTGCAATGTCATGGCCTGTTCCGTCTGCTTGAATATTGCCTGTTTGCTGCCCGAAAATGCGTATCATGCGCCCCATCAGGGGAGATGATAGCGGGGGTGGCAGCACTTTGCCGAGATACACCGCCAAAGAATGCGGATGTTACAGCCAGCGTTTGCGGCGTTTATAGGATTTGATGTTTTTGAAGCTTTTGCGTTCTTCCGAACCACCGCCAAGGTAAAATTCCTTCACGTCTTCATTGTTCAAAAGCTCGTCCCTTGTGCCGTCCAGCACCACTTTGCCGCTTTCCATGATATAGCCATAATCGGCAACTTTCAGGGCGAAATTGGCGTTCTGTTCGACAATCAGCATCGTAATGCCCTGATCACGATTGATCTTTTCAATGATGCCAAACACTTCCTTGACCAGCAAGGGTGACAGCCCCATCGAGGGTTCGTCCAGCAAAATCATTTTCGGGCGTGCCATCAGGGCGCGGCCAATCGCCAGCATTTGCTGTTCCCCGCCCGACAAATAGCCGGCCAGCCCGGTGCGTTCGCGCAGACGCGGAAAATAGTCAAACACCATCTCGATATCGTCTTTAACGCCCTTGTCCTTGCGGGTATAGGCCCCCAGGCGCAAATTTTCCAGGCAGGTCATATCCTCGATAATGCGGCGGCCTTCCATCACCTGGAAAATGCCGGAACGGACAATATCCTCGGGGTAGCGATTGGAAATCGGTTGTCCGGCAAAGGTAATTTCGCCGCGCGTCACTTCGCCGTCTTCGGTTTTAAGCAGGCCCGAAATCGCCTTGAGCGTGGTGGATTTCCCCGCCCCGTTCGGGCCAAGCAATGTCACAATGCTGCCTTCCGGCACATCAAGCGACACGCCGCGCAACACCAGGATCACATCGTCATAAACGACTTCGATATTGTTCACCGACAAAAGCGGCGGCACGGTTTCAATCTTGCGGGCGGGGTCGGACATGGATCACCTTCGCAATAACAGCTAAAAAACGAAAAAACACATCAATAAACGAAATCGTCATTCTATCGGGGCCCTCCCCGCCACCAGGGTGCCGAAACCGTTTTGGGGAAAACAGCTGGTTCCGACACCCGGCGGGAGACATCCTTTCACATGGAAAGGCAGGGGGTCTTAATAGCCCAGCCAGTCGTCACGACGCGGCAGGGTGATCGTTTCAAGTTTGGTGACTTTCACATCACCGTCATGGGCTTCACCGCTATAGATATTGACGGTATTGATGCCGCGATGATCTTCGGCGGTCCAGGTGGCGGGCATGCAAACGCCCTCCAGGCCTTTGGGGACCCAATTGGTCCGCGCATACATGCCCTGTTTGATATTCGGGCCGGTAATGCCGCCATTTTCCTTGGCCCATTCCATGGCTTCTTTCATGTAATAGACCGAGCAAATGCCGCGAATGTAATGATGAGTGCGGAATTGCTTGCCGGTTTTATCCGATTCCATCGAAATCTTGCGCACCAGATCCATGCCCGGAACACCTTCGTCGGTCCAGAAGCTGGTCATGACCGGGAAGACATAATTATCAACATCGCCAATGGTTTTGAGGGTTTCGTAATCGGGAAGATCTGCGCCGTAGTGATTAATGACGCCTACGACCGCAATGATCGAAACAATCGCACCCAGGAAGCCGAGTGAGAATAGTCCTAAAAATCCGTACCAAAG
>JBNKVZ010000034.1:0-31826 GCA_050299455.1 Thalassospira sp. | reverse complement strand
GACTGCCGGTGCCCTATCACTATCATCTTGCGATTTTTGGCTGCTGGCAGCGGCCTTGTTAGCTGTATCCGCACTGTCTTGCGACATATCGGGAATATCGGGTGCCTGAGGTGCACCGGAGACATCAGGCGCATTTGGCGCGGTCACCGCATCGGGGGAATCCGAGGTTGCGACATCATCCTGGCCGGTTTTTTCGGCAATCAAATCGCCAACCGGGTCATTGCCCTCGGGGGCTTCAACACCGGGTACAGCCATCGACGGCATATCGCCGGTATCGGTTGATGCATCGGCGTTATCCTTGCTGTCCGTCGTACCGGTCGCATCTGGAGTGGACATATCAGACGAACGCGGCGCAATTTCGGTTTGCACACGCGGGGCTTTATTTTGCGCCAGCAATTCCATATCGCCGTCATTGGCAATTGACGATGTGTTTTGCGGAGCATCAGGCCCCATAAACAACCCGGCGCCCACCAGCATACCACCGAAAAACAAGACCAGGCCGAGCATGCAGGCCCCGGTAATAAGCCCTAATAATGTTTTACGATCCATGTCTGCGAATGTCCTGTTTGTGGTCGAAAAAAGGTGCGATGGCCGATCATCACGCGTCGCCGAAAAAGACGCGCCCGAACGTGCCGACTGCCCCGGCCGGCCATGCCCGTAAAAAAATGCCGGCAAGGGTGCCTTTGACGCACCTTGTTTAGAATCATCGCGGGCATTTTCCGGGTCGTTATCGGCCAATTTAGGGCGCCTTGTTAAAATTAAACGTCAAATTGCGCGCGAAAACGCACGCCAAGGTTATTTCTAACCGCAAGGCCGTTTAAAAAACACTTAAATGCCGACAATTTAGCGGCAAATGGAGCTGAAATGGAAAATGGCAAAAAATAAGGGCTGGCATTGAGCCCGGTTTTGTCCCGCACAAATACCGGATGCCAGCCCCTCAAGTGAGAGAGATCGACCTTCGGGGAGAGAGTTCCCGAAGAATACTTCCGAATACGCCATGTCTTTCGGAAGCCGTGTTGCCAACAGAAGTTCCGTTGGCCAGTGACAAAAACAGTCATAACCAACCCTTCCTCAAATTGCAAACGATTATCACACACATTCGCAATTATTTTTCCATGCGCGCAATAGGTTGCTTTCCAAAAGGAGAAATCAGCCCGCTTTGATGCGTCCCCTCCGCCCCTCAAACGCCAGCAAAACCTTAATCTCCGCCTTATTTCATAACCATTCAAAAAAACGACGAAAACTACGTCAGAACTATTGTCTTTATTGTGCGGCTCTGTTTGGATTGCTGTAATCGCGCCCGAAAAGAGCGCAACGGGAGGTCACACTCAATACAGACATAAAAATGCTGGTGACTTAGGAGGGTGTTGAATGAAGGGAGATAAAGTCGCGCATGCGACGATGGGGGCAAAAGGGACGAGCATATTGACATTGCGTCGTATCCTTTTGGTAATCGGACTTTTATTATCGGGGACTGTTGCATGGATGTTGTTGTGGACAGGCGACAGATACCGCGATTTTGCAGTGGAGACATTGAACAGTTCCGTGAGCAGCACGGTAAACTTTTTTGTCAGATCACGGGTTATTAATGACTATGCCAACCGAATCACCCCCGTGATGAATGACTGGTCGCGCACCGCGCGGTTGGTGAAAGCCTTACAGGAGAAAAATGTCGCCAATATCAAAACCGAACTGAACTTTTTCTCAAATGCGCGGCAGGTTACGCAGGGAGAGATTAACCTGATCCAGACCATTGCCTATGACAAGGATTTGAACAAAGTCGCGTCCTCTGAGGGCAGCAATGGCGAAAGCGTTATGGACGACCCTTCCCTATCGAACATGCTGAAATCGCGCGACAAAGCCGAATCCCGCAAGACTGTTTCCTATATTTGGGAAATGAAAGACGGGCGCCCGGTTTTTAGCATGATTTTACCAATTGGCGGTTTTCGGGCCGTCGGGTTTCTGGAAGTCGTCACCGACCCGCTGCCGATCCTGCAGGGGATGGGCAATGTGCTGGGCGGGGATTTTCGCATCATTGGCAATGACGGGCAGATATTGTTTGAAAGCCTGGAAGATGGCGGAGATGGAGATGCAAATAACGCCCCGTCGGCAGATGCCACCGCAAACGCAACACCAACAAACAGCTCAACAGAAGATACAAAGAGCACAATCCGGCGGGCATCCGTCGATATCAGTATTGGGAATGGTCGCGGCGGACAATGGACGCAGGCCACCTTTACCCGGGATATCACCGACTTTTATAACCAGACGGACGCACTTCGAACCTTATCAATCGAGTTGCTGATTGGTGTTTTGGGCATTGGCTGGATTGCGGGCTGGTTGTTGCTGAAATTCACCGTATTTCGCAATCTGCACGGTTTTGCCCGTGCGATGACATCGATTGCCGATGGCGATACCGGTGTGCGCCTGCCCAAAGTGGGCAATGATGAAATTGGGGAAATGCGCAAGGCACTGGTTCAATTACGAGAATCGGTTCACCACGCCATGGTCTTGCAAAACATGGTGGAAAACACACCAACCATGACAGCCCTTATGTCCCCCGAAGGGAAACTGACCTATCTTAATGCAAGTGCAAAACGCTATCTTGGGGTCGATGCCAACGATCTGAAGGAGGATTTCCTAAATCTTGGGCCGGAATTCCTTAGGAAATTAAGAAACCCGGATAATCTTCCGTTTGAGGAAATCCATCAAAGCGAGAACAACCATCTTGATATTCTTGCCGCCCCCGTTCGTGACAAGGACAACAACCTGGTTGGCACCATGCTGGCCTGGACCAATGTCAGCGAACGCGAAGAAAGCCGCCTCGCCGTGCAGGAATTGGTGGTCGAAGTTGAAAATGTCGCCCGGTCGGTGACGGCACAATCGGAAATGCTGCTGGAACTGGCCAACAACCTGACGAACCAGTCCGAAGAAACCACAACGCAATCGGGCACGGCACTGGATGTTTCACGCGATGCCGCATCAAACACCCAAAACGTCGCCACCGCGGTTGAGGAACTTTCCACATCGATTGCCGAAATCAACCGCCAGACCGAGGATGCCAGTACGGTAACCGAACGGGCACGATCGGAAGCGGAAGAATCGCAACACAACATCGTCTCACTTGAAAATGCGAGCTCGCAGATCGGATCGATCATTGATCTGATCAACGATATCGCACATCGCACCAAGCTTCTGTCGCTTAATGCGACCATCGAAGCGGAACGTGCGGGCGAACTGGGCAAGGGCTTTGCCGTTGTTGCAGAGGAGGTCAAATCACTTGCGGATCAGACGGCAAATGCCACCGGCAAAATTGGCGATCTGACCGGCGCGATCCAGACCGAAGTGCAAAAGGCCGCAAAATCCATGAGCACGGTGGGGGATGTCATTCATCAGGTGAATGATATCCAGAATACCATCACCCGGTCGGTCGAGGAGCAACGCCGCGCCACCAGTGAAATTTCGGAAAATGTTCAGCGCATCGCCCAAGGTGCCGGAACGATGGATGAAATGATCCGGTTTGTGAATAGTGGCGCGCAAAATACCGGCAAAACCGCCTATGACCTTAACAGTGCCAGCCACGAGCTTTCGCAAATGGCCAAAAACCTGTCGGACCGTATGGCGGCCTTTAGTTCTCGCGTCAAAATCGGCAATTGATCTGACATAAATCTATGCTCAAAAAGGAAGCGGCACCGATATCTTGGCGCCGCTTCTTTTCTTTATTTAGGCTGATCTTTATCCCCTGCCCTCATCACAGCAGGGGGCAAGATTTATTCCGCAATTGATTTGCTGGCGATTTCATAGAGATCGCGGGAGAGATTTTCCTTGGCGAGAATCCGTTTCAATTCAGCCTTCATCTTGCTGGCACGGTCATCATCAAACTTGCGCCATTTGCCCAAAGGTGCGGCCAGACGTGCGGCCACCTGAGGGTTCAGGTTATCAAGTTCCATCAAACGGTCCGCATAGAAGGCATAGGCACTGCCATCAGCGGCATGGAAATTACGCTGATTGGCCATTGCGAAGGTTCCCACCAAAGCACGCACCTTGTTGGGGTTCCGCATGGTGAAGGCCGGATGCTCCATCAGCTTTTTGATCTGTTCGAGCGTATCAGTCCGCGATGACATGGCCTGAAGCGAAAACCACTTATCAATCACCACGGTATCGTTGGCAAAACGGCTTTCAAAATCGGCCAGGGCTTCCTCGCGGCCGGGATGATCCTGGTTATTGAGCACCGTTAAGGCTGCCATACGGTCCGTCATGTTATCGGCTGTGCGATATTGCTCCAGCGCCAGGTCGATAAACACCCGTTCCCCGGTTGCCGCCAAATAGGACAGTGCCACAGCGCGCAAGGCCCGCTGACCGGCCGACGTAGCATCGGGTGAATAAGCATCATTTGACGCATTATGGCGATAGGCCGCTTCAAATTCATCCTGGAGGGAAATGGCGACCTTTTGGCGCAAGGCCTGACGGACCTGATAAATGGCTTCCGGGTCTGCCGGGCGCAATTGTTCGGCCAACATGCCTTCACCAGGCAGGATCATCGCCTGCGCCCGGAAGGCTTTATCAAGGTCATCATTGGTCAGCGTTGCCCGCAAGGCATCACAAAACGCATTAACTTCGCCAAGGGCCGTATCAACATCGCCGGATTTATCATAAGCGCGCACAGCGGCAATCAGAAGGTCGGAGGCATATTTTTGCCCGGCTTCCCAGCGGTTAAAGGCATCGGTATCGTTACCCATCAAAAAGGCAAGATCGTCATGTGATGGTATTGTGCCGACATTCACCGGGGCCGAAAAATCACGGTTGAAGGAAACAACCGGCGCTTGCGCGATATCTTCAAACAGGAATTCCTGTTTTGACTGCGTCAGATCAATCGTCTGTGCAAGCAATTCACGGCCATCGCGGGCCAGAAGGCCAATTTTAACCGGCATTTGCAGGTCCGATTTCGTTGCCTGGCCTGGGGTCGGGTCGGTTTTTTGTTCAATCGTCAGGCGGAAAACCTTTTTATCGGCATCATAATCGCCCTGCCAGACTAGGTTGGGCGTACCAGCTTGGGAATACCACAAACGGAACTGGTCAAAATTAACGCCATTGGCATCTTCCATTGCCCGGACAAAATCATCACAGGTCACAGCCTGCCCGTCATGGCGTTCAAAATACAGATCAATGCCCTTGCGATAGCCTTCGGCCCCCAGCAGCGTGTGCATCATGCGAATGACTTCGGCACCCTTCTGGTAAACCGTTGCCGTATAGAAATTGTTGATTTCAATATAGCTGTCTGGCCGTACCGGATGGGCCAGCGGCCCGCCATCTTCGGGGAACTGACCGGCGCGCAAACGCTGAACATCATTAATGCGCTGAACCGGGCGTGAACGTTCATCCGATGAAAATTCCTGATCCCGGAAAACCGTCAAACCTTCCTTCAGCGACAGCTGGAACCAGTCACGGCATGTCACGCGGTTGCCCGACCAGTTATGGAAATATTCGTGGGCAACAATGGATTCGATCAGTTCATAATCGGTATCGGTTGCGGTATCGGATTTGGCAAGAATGTATTTGGCGTTGAAAACATTCAGGCTTTTGTTTTCCATAGCCCCCATATTAAAGTCCGAAACGGCAACGATGTTAAACAGGTCCAGGTCATATTCCAGGCCATAAACATCCTCGTCCCACTTCATGGCGCGCTTTAACGAATCCATCGCATAATCGCTGCGGTCTTCATTGCCGTGTTCGACAAAAATGCGAAGCGCCACATCGCGCCCCGACATGGTTTTAAAGCTGTCTTCAACACAGGCCAGATCACCCGCCACCAGGGCAAACAGATAACAGGGTTTGGGGAACGGATCATCCCATACCGCCTGATGGCGGCCATCTTCCAGATCGGTTGTCGAAACCAGATTGCCGTTAGACAGCAAGACCGGGCAGCTTTCCTTGGCGGCATTAATGGTGACACGATAGGTCGCCATCACATCGGGCCGGTCCATGAAATAGGTTATACGGCGGAAACCTTCGGCCTCGCACTGGGTGCAATAGGCACTTTGCGAAACATACAAACCTTCAAGGCGGGTATTGTTGACCGGCGAAATACGGGTTTCGATTTCAACAACAAACTGCGCGGAAGGTGCCTTAAAGCGCAAACCTGTGGCGTCTACTTCATACGCATCCGCGGCCAAAGCAACACCGTCAACCTTAAGCGAGAGCAGTTTCATATCTTCGCCATCAAGGCTGACCATGTCGCCTGCGCCGGTCCC
Organism: Thalassospira sp.; assembly: GCA_050299455.1. GTDB lineage: Bacteria > Pseudomonadota > Alphaproteobacteria > Rhodospirillales > Thalassospiraceae > Thalassospira. The sequence continues at coordinate 25,575 of JBNKVZ010000034.1, read as the reverse complement.
GCGTTCTGGATTCGCAACCAGCGACAGCCGGGAAGCAACGATTGTCGCCTCGCGATCAAGGTCAAAAACAAGTTCGACAGTATCAATCAAAAATGCCGGTGCAGTATAATCTTCGCGGCGAATGACTTGGGGCTGTTCCGACATGAAAGGGTCCTTTTCCTTGTTCTATCGCACTTTTATGACAGATCGCACTGTGGCGTGACGGTTTGTGGGCAAGCACGAAAACGGCAATTTCACTCTCACAAATAGCGCGGAATGCAGATAGCTACAAATGCAGAGTTTACGTGAGGGCAATTACACGGCATAATCATAAACGGTGGCGCGAGGGGGGCCGAAGTTTCACATTCGTGGGGCGAAGGTGTTCTTTGGTTTCCCTCACTTCCTTATCCGGCTTGCGCCCAAAAACAAAATCCCACAGGACAGAAAGTGGCGCGCAGGCGCAATGAACCGATTGTGGGTTTCCCGCGATCCGGATGTAGCTTTACTGTTTCAGGGGAATAACGGCTAATGACAACTGCTTTCCACGTATTGATTGCCGATGATCATCCTTTGATGCGTGGTGCATTATCACATGCTGTTAGTTCGGAACTCAGTAACATTATCATCCATGAAGCCGGCAGTCTTGGCGAGGCCATTGATGTGATCGAGGCCTGCCACGCAAAGGGCCAGGATATAGACCTTGTCTTGCTGGATCTGAATATGCCGGGCATGAACGGCTTTACCGGATTATTTACCTTACGCGCCTCCTATCCCGACATTCCCGTTACCATTGTATCGGCCAGCCAGGATTTACCGGTTGTACGCCGCGCGATCGAATATGGGGCGGCGGCCTTTGTGCCCAAATCGGCCCCGGTTGATCAAATTGGCAATGCCATGCGCGCCGTGCTGGATGGCAATATGTGGATGCCCGACTGGGCGCGCGACGCCATCGAAAACGCAGCACCAGACACGGAAAACAGCGACATTGCCCACAAAATCGGGCAACTGACCCCGCAACAATTGCGGGTTTTGAACATGTTGACCGAAGGCAAGCTAAACAAGCAGATTGCCTATGAGCTTGATGTTACCGAAGCCACTATCAAGGCCCATGTCTCCGCCATTTTACGCAAACTTTCGGTCCATAGCCGGACCCAGGCCGTTATTGTTGCCCGTGAATTACAGTTGCAGGAAGCCACCGTCGAGGTTTGACAGGCAGGATGGATGGGAAAACGCCCCATCCATGCCAATATTGATGTCCGGCCCGCCCGTCGCCAGCATACGACCAATACAGCAATAATCGTGGGCAATGATCCTGTTTATGGGGTTAAATATGGGCCTTATTTGTAAGTCAGTTGGCCCATGAGCAGCGAAAAAATTGCCCTTTTACCGACATCCCGCCCAGGAACCGAAGCGGTTGCCGCCTGTTCAACGCATCATTTTGCGCGCCACAGCCATGATGTCTATGGCATTGGCATCATTGACCAGGGCGGACAAAAATCGGCAAGTGGGCGCGGTATGGTGGAGGCCGGCCCTGGCACTGTGATTACCGTTAATCCCGGCGAAATTCACGATGGACTGCCAATCGCTGGCGAACCACGCCAATGGCGTATGCTCTATTTTCATCCCCACATCATCAAGGATGCCATCAATTCGTTATTTGACGGTGCCACGCCGGAGCACGAATTTACCAGCCCGGTTTTTCACCGCATCCATTTGACGCGATATTTCAATCAAATATTCCAACATCTCACGAATGCTCATACTGGTTACGATGCCAATAAGTCCCGTATCGAATATGATGAGCTGCTGATCATGCTGGCGCGCGCGAGCCTGGAGCAAACACAACAGCCCGCTGAAAGCCCGCTCATTGCGCCGGGCGTTTTCCGTGCCAAACAGCTGATGGATGATGCGCCAGGTGAAACCCTGCAACTTGACGAACTGGCGAAAACAAGTGGCCTGGGAAAATATCAGCTGATCCGCCATTTCAGCCGTGCAACCGGTTATACACCACACGCCTATCTTGTGCAGCGCCGTGCCCTTTTGGCCCGCCAGCTTATTTTGCAAAAAACACCCCTGGCGGAAGCCGCCCTTGCCGCCGGTTTTTCCGATCAAAGCCATATGACCCGGCAATTCGTAAGGTTTTACGGTTATAGCCCGGGAAAACTGGCCCGATCGGTTGGCTGGAACTAACCTTCCGATCGCGCAATTTTCTTCAAGATTGGCCGACTTCCCCGCGCCATAGTGGCTGCTGTTTTCAGCAAGTGCGATCAGGAGTCATCATGTCAGTCGAGTTTTTCATCACATCACTGATACTGGTTTTGTTACCCGGAACCGGCGTGATCTATACCCTTAGCACCGGCTTGACCCGGGGCTGGCAGGCGGGAACATGGGCGGCATTGGGCTGCACATTTGGCATTGTCCCGGCCCTGATCGCAAGCGTCACCGGCCTTGCGGCCCTGTTACATACCAGCGCCCTGATATTCGAGGGATTACGCTATCTTGGTGCGGTGTATCTACTCTATATGGCCTTTGCCATTTGGCGTGATCGTTCAACAATGGAAATCGATGAAAAACAGGTCCAAAAAAGTCATGTCAAAGTTGCCATAAATGGCTGTCTGATCAATATCCTCAATCCGAAACTGACACTGTTTTTTCTGGCCTTTCTGCCACAATTCATTCCCGCAACCGCACCGGATGCCACCATGCGCATGATCATTCTCGGCATCATTTTCATGGCCATGACGTTTGTTATTTTCACCGGCTATGGGCTATTTGCCGCCCTCGCCCGGCGCCATGTTCTAACCCGGCCCCGGGTGATGCTGTGGCTGCGGCGCTGTATCGCGGGAATATTTGTCTTGCTTGGCGCGAAACTGGCCTTTTCCAGCCGCTAAACCTTCTAAACCTTTTGCGCGTTATTCTGGCCATATCCCTGAATAACGCGCACTCAAAGGCAGCGACGGAAGATTTCGCGGCATAAGCCATGTGGCGCCATCGCGCCTAACCCGTTTGCAATGAGCTTCACTCATCGAAAACAGGCATTATCCCCTAAAACCGGTTGCGTGAAATAAGCCAGAAAAGCAGGACCCAGGCGGCCCCCAATGTCCAGCCTGCCAACACATCGGTCGGCCAGTGAACACCAAGATAAAGACGGCTAGAGCCGATCAGTAGCGTCATGAACACGCCGACCGACACCACGAAAACACGGACCCGCAGTCGCTTTTCCGTTCGGGCAACAAGGGTTCCCAGGGTCAGATAGGTAATGGCCGACAACATGGCGTGGGCGCTGGGAAAACTGAGTGAATGCACAGGCACAAGATGCGGCACAATATCGGGCCGGGCACGATCAAAAAGGAATTTAAGCACCTCTTCAAACACGGCCCCCAGACCGATGGAAGCCGCAACCCAAAATGCCGCCCGGCGATACCCGGCAACCAACAAATAGGCAGTGACAATACATGTTAACAGCGCCAACACCGCAACACCACCAAGCGCGGTAATATCGCGGACAACCCCCAATAAGCGGGCAGGTCCGATGGGTTGGGACAAATCATTTCCGTGACGCATCATCAGCAAAATGGCTTTGTCAAAGGCCCCGCTTTCCTGATCGAACACATCTTCGACGACTTTGCCAAATACCAAAAGAAACCCGGCAATTGCCGCGATAACGGCCAGAACCTTTGGCTCGAACGGGGATTTCTGGCGGATTTTATCCATTACGGAGCGAGACATTTCGCGCAAGGGCACACCTGTATGACTGCAAAACCAAGATCACCGCCCAAGGACGATGTAACAGGTAACGTCGATAATGCAGCTTTGTGCCGAAACAAGGCAGAAAAGCAAGATACCTCTACACAAATGCGTTACCCAAGGCAGGCTTATGCTGCCCGCATCAAAGACTTTGTCATTAATGCCCGCAACTTTGCCGGTTTAAGGGGCTTGTTTAACAGACCAAATGCCTGGGTCGATATTTTTTCTGCCGTTTCCGGGCTACGATCCGCTGTGATGATAATACCCGGTGTGACAAGACCAACCACATCACGCAGATGGCACAAAACATCCAGCCCGGTTTGCCCCGAACTTAAATGGTAATCGGCCAGGATAATATCGGGCATAAAGGCAGGCGTTTCTTGATCTGTCGGTATCAGCAGGGCTTCCGCCTCGTCGCCCGAGCGGGCCGTTGCCACCACACAATCCCAATTTTCCAGCATGGCACGCATTCCCGCCAGAATATCAGGCTCGTTATCAATGCACAGAACCCGTAAGCCGCCCAATTCTCCGCCCAGTCGACGGCGCGGTGCCTCAACAGGCGTTTCAGGTACCGCAATGCCCAAAGGAACATCCACCGAAAAAACCGTTCCCCGCCCCGGACGGGAACGCACGGATACCGCATGATCAAGACGGCGGCCCAGGCGATCCACAATCGCAAGGCCAAGCCCCAACCCTTTGACATCAACATTTTCCGGGCTTTCCAGGCGGTGAAATTCGCGGAAAATGATTTTAAGTTTGTCGACAGGGATACCCGGCCCGCTATCCCATACCTCGATGCGCAAAACATCCCCGCGCAACCGACAGCCAACAACCGTGCCGCCCTTGCGGGTATAACGCAGGGCATTGGAAATGAAGTTTTGCAAAATACGGCGCAGCAAACGGCTGTCACTGCGCACCCAAATATCGCGCGAAAGCACGCTAAAGCGTAACCCCGCCTGTTCGGCAATCGGGGTAAATTCGGTTTTCAGGACATTCAGAACCTTGGAAATCGGAAAGTCCTGCAGGCTTGGCTGCATCGCCCCGGCATCGAGCTTACAAATATCGAGAAGCTCGTTCAAAAGCTCCTCAACCCCTTTGAGCGAGACATCGACCTTCCCCACCAAATCCGCTGCATCATCGGGCAAAACCCTTCCCCCCAGCGCAACGGTAAATAACCGTGCAGCATTTAGGGGCTGCAACAAATCGTGGCTGGCGGCGGCAAAGAAACGGGTTTTGGTATCGTTGGCGGTTTCGGCCTGTTCCTTGGCAATCGATAATTCGCTATTTAGCGTCTCAAGGGCGCGCGTTCGGTCGGCAACGCGCTGTTCCAGGCCCTCATTGGCTTCCTTTAGGGCCTGTTCTGCCAGGCGACGTTCGGTAATGTCATGGTAAATGCAAAAATACCCCAGAACCTCGCCGGTTTCATCGAAATGCGGAATATAAGTGCCTTCGGCAAAGCGTTCCTCGGTAAAGCCTTCCATCGGGGGAAAATCGATTTCAAAGCTTTGCCGATAGCCTTTCAAAACCTCGGCAATCATGGGTGCCAGGCGTTTATAGCGGGTTGCCCCCACGGCCTCGGCCACGGTCAGGCCATGTGCGGCGGCACGGCGCAAACCAAACATCCGTTCATACGGGCGATTGGTAAATCGTAAACGCTGATTTTTATCGGCATAGGCAATCATGACCGGAATATTATCGGTATAAATGCGAATGTTACGTTCACTTTCGCGCAAGGCGTCCTCGGTACGGACACGGGCGGTAATATCGGCAATGGTGGCGACAAAGCCGCCATCGGGCATCGGGTTAGTGCGGATTTCCAACACCATTCCGTCACTGCGTTTGCGTTCATAGGTATGGGGCAAACGGCGCATTTGCGGGGCAATATTACGCCCGATCAAAATATCCAGGTCCACCGCACGCGCGCCGGTATGACGGCAGGTTTCCACCAGTTGCGTTAACGGCATTGTCACCTGAATATCAGCCGCCGCAATGCCCAATAGGTCAATAAACCGATGGTTCCAGGTCGCCAGGCGCAAGTCGCGGTCAAACACCCCCACACCTTGCGAGATATTTTCCAAGGTATTGAGCAACAGGTCGCGATTGAATTTGATGGCTTCGGAGGCTTCGTCGAGCAATTCCATCGCATCGCGCCGGGAAACCGCCCGGTCCGGCAACAAAAGCGCCATCACCACCCGCGATGATGCAGCCCCGATAGCCCCACTTAACAAATGTTCGGTAAAATGGCTGGCATCAATATCGGCCAGGTCGCTACGGCTCACATTACCGCCGACATTACCACCTACAATACCGCCTACATCGCCGCCCCGTTTCGCCAAATAGGTATCAAATGCCCGTTCGGCCCATTGTGCGCCCAAAAAGCGGGCGGCAAGTTTTTCAAGCTCGCCAATGGTGACACGGCCAGGCCAAATATCGGTTCGGGCCTGTGCCGGGTTGCGGCCCACATCCACAAATAATTGTGCCTGCCGGCGTTGTGTCACCCCCTGAATGCCCATCGCAGAACCCAGCACCAGCAAAATGATATTAACGCCGAGGCTCCAGATCACGCCATGCGTTAACGGGTCCAAATCCAACCCGAACAGGGCCTGCGGCCTTAGAAAGGCGATGTTAAGCGGGCCATTTGTCAAAATGTCCGATGGCAGAAAGCCGCTTTGAACAAAGGATGGCATCAGCAGGGTATAAGACCACAGCGAGAACCCGCCAATCAGCCCCCAGCGCACCCCGGTTCGGTTGATGGTCTTCACATACAGGGCCGCCAGCACCGCCGGGGCAAATTGCGCAACCGCGGCAAAGGACAGCAAGCCAATATCAGCCAGCGCATATTTTTCGCTTAGAAACCGGTAAAAGCCATAGGCCAGAAACATCAAGACCAGCACGGCAATGCGGCGAATCTTGAGCACAAGCTGGCTAACATCACCCGTGGCCTGGTCACGCACACGTGGCAATCGCAGCAATACCGGCATGATCAGGTCATTACACACCATCGTCGAGACCGCGACACAGGATACAATCACCATGCCGGTACTGGCCGATAACCCCCCGACAAAAGCCATCAGGGCCAGGCCGCTTTGCCCGCCCAGCAATGGCAGGGTCAAAACAAATGTATCCGGGTTTACCACGCCCTGCCCGTCAAACAGCAACAGGCCGGCAACCGCGACCGGCACCACAAACAAATTGATCGCCACCAGATAGGCCGGAAACAGCCACCGTGCCGTTGTGAGGTTTCGGCTGTCGTCATTTTCAACAAAAGTTACGTGAAACTGGCGCGGCAAACAGATGATGGCAAACATGCCAATCAGCGATGCTGTGAAAAAATGCGGGGTCAGCCAGTTCCCAGTGGCAAAAAGGGCGGTAATATCGGGCTGTTGGCGCATTTTTTGCGCAAGGTCCCCAATACCGCCAAACAGGCCAAACACCACAAACAGGCCAACCGCCAAAAATGCCAGCAGCTTGACCACGCTTTCAAAGGCAATGGCAAGAATAAGACCATCATGATGTTCGGACGCATGAATATAGCGCACACCAAACAACACGCCAAAAACCGCCATCATGATGGTTACATAAAAGGCGGTATCCTTGGTGAAATTGGCAGCACTATGGCGGACCACATCCTCGCCTAATGGCCCCAAAAGCACATCAAACGACGTTGAAACCGCTTTGAGCTGAAGCGCGATATAAGCCAGAATACCGACCATCGCGATCACGGCGACAAGGGCCGCCAGGCTTTGGCTTTTGCCATAGCGCGAGCCTAAAAAATCAGCAATCGAGGTGATGTTTTGCGCCCGGCAGACCGTGGCAATTTTAACCATCACCGGATAGCCGGCCAGCATCATGACAAGCGGGCCGATATAAATGGGCAAAAACGCAAAACCGTGTAAGGCCGCCGTGCCGACAGAGCCAAAAAACGTCCAGCTTGTGCAGTAAACCGCCATCGACAATGCGTAAATCACCGGCTTTACCCGGGATGTTCGCCACAGCCGGGCATATTTATCGCCATAATGGGCAATGGCAAATAACAGGCCGATATAGGTCATCGCGACGATAAATATCAAACCACCTTGAAGCATCTTCCCCGCGCATTCCCCTTTTACCCGCCAAAATGGGCTGGTTATATTCAATTCCAGTTTGCACTATACCATGCCGGTATCATCGACTAAAACGACGGACATCAACCCTAAGACCAATTGTTAAGCACCAGGTGATTATGTCTTCGCAATATGCCTTTTTTGCCGGAATTTTACGTTTCGTCGCCCGGAAAACTGCCGCGGAAGACCCCGAAATTCGCGTCATGATGGGGCATTTGTCCGGCATTGCCGATGCGGTCGAAAAAACCGGCCGGTTTATGGTTTTGCGCGAAAATTGCGAAAGTACCGCCCGCGCCTTTGCCGGTGTGGCAAAGTTCCTTCAGGAACGCATTCTTCCCGAAGCCTTGGCCGACGGCAACAAAGGGGCGGTTGAACAGCTTAAATGGACCATCGAAACATCGCTGGCACTGGCAGCAGAACTGGTCAAACGCATCGCGCATGAGGATTATGCCAGCCAGGAAAGCTTTACCTTTGACCTGCCCCAACCACCCGGTGCCCCCAAACCGCACTAATCGACCCAAAGCGGCAAATCTAACCACATCGTAACAAAAAAGGGCGCCCCGAACGGAGCACCCTTTCTTTTTGTTTTACCTAAACCCGCTTACCGGATTTTTTGCGGGATTTCAGGAATCTTCCCAAACCTTGGCACGCTGCAACAGACAGGTTGCCTCGAATTCCTTGCCGTAAGGTGCGGCAATTTTGGTGAAGGCCATATAGGAATCGTAAATACGCTGATTGAGTTCTTTTTTCGCAGCGATTTCCTTCACCGCATCCATCGACTGTTTGGCCAGCGCCTTGATCACGTCATCGGGGAAATGGCGGATCTCGATATTCTTTTTCAAAACGGCCTGATAAGATTCGATATTGTGGAAGGTGAAATCAGCCAGGGTCTGTTCCGTATTGGCCTGTGCGGCAACACGGATAATTTCCTGCAGCTCTTCGGGCAGTGAATTGAATTTGTCTTTATTGACAAAAACTTCAATGCCGGTGCCCGGTTCGGCAAATGCCGGGGTATAATAATATTTGGCAACCTGGGTCAGGCCAAAGGCATAATCGTTCCACGGGCCAACCCATTCCGCGGCATCAATCGCGCCGGACTGCAAGGCTGGCAGAATTTCGGCTGCGGGCAGCATCGTGACAATGGCGCCCAAACGGCGCATTGCTTCCCCACCGATACCGGCATAACGCATCTTGATACCCTTGATGTCGTCAACGGTATTGATTTCCTTGTTAAACCAGCCACCAGCCTGCAGGCCGGTATTGCCTGCCAGGAACGGCACAACATTGAACTGCGAATACAATTCATCCCACAGGGCCTGGCCGCCGCCAAAACGCAGCCAACCGGAAAGTTCCCAGCCCATCAGGCCAAACGGAATGGTCGAAAAGAAGTTTACCGCATCATCCTTCCCGGCCCAGTAATACGGGGTGCCGTGCGCCATTTCGGCCACACCTTGCTCGACCGCATCCATACATTCAAAGGCAGGAACCAATTCACCCGGGCCATAAACCTTAATGTTCAAACGGCCGCCGGACATTTTCTTGACACGCTCGGCGAATTTTTCGCCATTGGCACCCAGTCCGGGCGAGCCCTTCGGCCAGGGCATAACCATGCGCCAGTTAAATGTTTCATCAGCCTTGGCAATCGCAGGCGCGGCAAAGCCGCCAGCAACTGCGCCTGCGGCAAGGCCGGCACCTTTAAGAAATTTACGACGTTCCATCATGAACTCCACTAGACATATTTTGATAATTTTTTGCGCAAAAACGACAAATCCATGCCATTCAATACGTTACAAGGGGGCAGAGTCTTTGTTTTTACCAATAGCAACAATGCGCGTTTTCGGGATGCAGATATGCGCAAAACGCATAGATTGTATTGATTGCAGCGCGATATTCGACCAAAAGCAACCATCTGCCGTTACGTCTACCTGTCACTGTCCAGGTATAAAGGCACGACTGGATAGTGCGGCCCTTCGCATGTGCGATGATGCAAAAAACCGCCCCGTCGCTAAACAGAGCGGTTTTCCTTTTACCGGCAAATTAAAATCCGCATTTCAGGGGTGAAAATCAAACACCCCAAACCTTTGCCCGTTGCAACAGGCCGGTTGCCTCAAATTCTTTGCCGTAACGGGCCGCTTTCTTCACAAAATCCATGTAAGAATCATTGATCTTTCTGTTCAGCTCGCTTTTGTTTGCGATTTCCTCGACAGCGGCCTTGCTGGCATCGGCCAGCGCCATGATCACGTCCTCGGGGAACTGGCGCACCTCGACACCCTTGTCGATCAGCGGCTGATAGGATTCAATATTATTAAATGTGAAGTCCGCCCAGGTATTTTCAGCAATCGCCTGAGACGCATAGCGGATAATGGCCTGCAAATCGGGGCTGAGGCTGTCGAACTTTTCCTTGGAAACAAAAATTTCCAGGCCCGGTCCAGGTTCGTGGAAAGCCGGAACATAGTAATATTTGGCAACCTGATACAAACCAAATGCCAAGTCGTTCCACGGCCCGACCCATTCGGCGGCATCAATGGCACCACTTTGCATCGCCGGCAAAATTTCGCCCGGCGGCAGCATGGTGATATTGGCACCAATACGGCGCATTGCTTCGCCACCCAAACCGGCATAGCGCATTTTTACGCCTTTAATATCGTCAACCGAATTGATTTCCTTGTTAAACCAGCCACCGGCCTGCATGCCGGAATTCCCGGCATAAAACGGAACAACGCCAAAATCGGCATAAACCTGTTCCCAAAGCTGCTGCCCACCACCAAAGCGCAGCCATGCGGTCAATTCCCATGCGGTCAAACCAAAAGGAATGGTCGAAAAAAAGTTCAGAACCGGGTTTTTGCCCTGCCAATAATAAGGGGTGCCATGTGCCATTTCGACAACACCCTGTTCAACGGCATCCATGCATTCAAACGGCGGGACCAGTTCGCCTGCCCCATACACCGTGATGGACAAACGGCCATTGCTCATTTCTTTGACGATGGACGCAAATTTTTCGGCGTTGGTGCCAAGACCTGGCGTCCCTTTGGGCCAGGGCATAACCATGCGCCATTTCAGGTTCTCTTGTGCCGAAGCAATTGAAGGCGCAGCCGCCGTCGCGGCAAGAGCCCCTGCCCCCAAACTGGCGCCTTTTAGAAAATGACGACGTTTCATCTTAAACTTCCCCTAACTTGTTCTTATTTTAGCAATTTGTTGCCAAATGCTGCTGACGAAGGCGTGATTTTGGCGAATTTCTCAAGCAAATGCCACCTTTTTCAAATCAACCAAAAAACACAAAAAAAATCACGTCGCAACGCGCAGACAGGAATAATTACAATTTTAAACCGCAAAACCCAACGATATGACCAAGCCACCGAACGGTTAAAAAATATATCCTATCGTATATTAATCCAACTATTTGCTCGGCGATTTTGCCTCTGAAGCTAATAGAAAAATATATGCTGTAAAATCAATCCTATACAGGAAAATTTTGAGTATATTTACAATCTGAACGCAAGATAAGTTCCCCTTGACAATCGAATCAGTTATAAAAAAACACTATTAAGTTTCGCTTTCGACCTGATTTCGTACACTTGAAAGTGAACAAGGTCACAGAACTGATACCAAAGTATAGTTAAAATTTACGCTCGCAAAACCAACCTCACATTGTACGAATGTATGCTCGCTTGATCCGCAAGCATAAGTATTGCGAAAAATTGGGGGGACCCTAATGTCGGCAGAATTAGATCGTCGTATTGCCTTCGTCGATTTCAACGAAAAAAAGCGCAGCTTTCTGCGGGAAATTTGGCCGGTTATTGAAAAGAACCTGCCGGACATGCTGGATGATTTTTATAAAAAGGTCATGAGCCGCGACGACCTTGCCAAAATTATTGGCGATCCGGGGCGCATCGAGGGGTTGAAGCGCGCCCAGACCAACCATTGGCGCACCCTTTTTAAAGGTGACTTTGACGATCACTATTATGAAGAAGTCCGTCGCATCGGTATGGCCCATGAAAAAATCGGCCTCACCCCTGAAGCCTATGTATCGGGCTATAACTACATCCTGGGTATGATCACCGCGATCCTGCACCAAACATTTCGCAAGCGCCGCGAGGTTGGCGAAATGATTGCTGCGGCATCAACGGCCGTTATCGTGGATATGGAACTTGCCATCACGATCTATTACGAGGAGACACAAAACACCTATAACCGGCGTCTTCATGCAATGTCGGATGACTTCCAAACCACCATTTCCAAGGTTGTGTCCTCGCTGGCCGGCAGCGCCAACGACATGTCAAATGCAGCGGAAGTTTTGGTCGACAGCGTTCAAAAAACACGCAACCAAACCGTTAACGCACAGGATGCCGCCCAGACATCGGCGGAGAATGCCTCAACCGTGGCAGGTGCCGCCGAGGAACTTGATGGCTCCATTCGAGAAATCTCCTCGCAGGTCAGCCGGGCCTCAACCATTTCGCAAGATGTCGAAGGTGCTGTGAGATCCACGTCCGAGACCATCGGCATTCTTGATGCGACCGCACAGGAAATTGGCGCCGTTGTTGACCTGATTGATAAAATCGCCAGCCAAACCAACCTGCTGGCACTTAACGCCACGATCGAGGCTGCACGCGCGGGCGATGCTGGCAAAGGCTTTGCCGTGGTGGCAAGCGAAGTAAAAAACCTTGCCAATCAGACCGCAAAGGCAACAGGCGACATTACCGCCCAAATTAACGCGGTTCAGGAAACCACCCATCGTGCAGTCGATGCCATTGGCGGTGTTACAGGGCAGATCGCCAATATTGTCGAAGCTGTTGCCGCGATTGCCGCCGCCGTCGAGCAGCAAGCAGCCGCAACCAGCGAAATCAGCAAGAACATCTATACCGTTTCCAACGCCAATAAAAACGTCAATACCAGCCTTGGCAATGTGTGTGGAACAGCCGACCATACCGGTTCTGTTGCCGGTGAAGTCCTGTCAGTTTCCCGCGCCTTGCAAAATCACGCCGACGCCCTGCAACAAGATGTAAACAACTTCCTAAACAGGCTGTCCGGGGCCTAGATCCGTTCTGGACGCAGTCGACAAACGATCCCCTGTCAGCCCATACAGTTCAGACTGTATGGGCTTTTCAGTCTGAAACGGCATTTACACACCGGAACGTTTCAACACGAACTAGCGTAAATCGTAAATCAACGGCACCTGGAACGATACACGCGGAACATCCATGTCATCGGGGAATGGGGGAAACCGTTTAATACGTTCAATCAGTTTTTCCGTTGCCCGATCAAGCAAACGATGCCCACTGCCTTGCACCAGTTTGACGGTTGATACCGTACCGTCGCGTTCAATAACCAACATCACGACATTGCGGCCTTCAATACCGCGCCGGCGCGCCGCAGATGGATATTCCTGATATCGCATAATCGTCTGGACAACCGAGGACTGGTAATCAATCATTTTTGCCCGACTAAGGGCCGCCCCGCCCCCACTGCCCGACGCGGCACTGGCCGCCTGGCTATGAGTTTTCGTCCCCGCCGTGCCGTTGGACTTTTGCGAATTAAAGGCACTGCCCTGTGTGGGCCGGTTCTCCGCCACCTGCAGGGTCGGGCTTTCAGCGGCCGCCGGGGCTGGCTTGGCCTTGGGCTCAGTCTTAGGCTCGGGCTTGGCTTCCGGCACAGGCTTCGGTTTGGGTTTAACCGGTGGCTTTGGTTTTACCTTGGGCGGAACAACCTTTGCCAGTTCCAGTTTGGGTTCCGGTTTTAACTCCGGCTTTTTAACAGGTTCAGGCTCGGGCTCTGGTATCGGCTCGGGCTTTACTTCCGCAACAGGTTCGGGTTCGGGCTCTGGCTCGGGAACAACCTCAGGCTCCGGTTCGGGTTCCGGCTCTATCACCGGCTCGGGCACAGTCTCGGGTTCCGGTTCAACTTCCGGCTCAAGTTCAGGTACGGGTTCAGGTATCGGTTCGGGGGCTGTTTCAGGTTCGCTTGTTTCCGGTTCTGGCTCAGCTTCTTCCACACCTTTCCGGCTATCAACATCGGAACTGGCACTTTCCTCGGGCTCGGTATCTTCCCCGCTGGTGGCCTGGCCCGCGCCCAGCGAAATACTGACACTTTGCACAGCCCCCATGCCACCCCACCCGGAGGGCTGGGGTGCCGGGGTTGCCAAGACGACACCCCCTGCCAGAACCGCGCCTGTCAGGGCCGTGGCAATAAGAAAGTCTGTTCGCTTCGACATCTGAATTCCGTTAATTCTGGGATTCTACTGCAGTCATCAGCTGCACTTTGTCCACATGCAGTTCCTGCAACCGTTTCAGCAAGGTAACAATCATCTGGCCATCCGTATCCCGATCGGCCCGAATTTCGATCGGATGTTTGGCAAACCCTTTGGGAAGCAAACCAGACAGGTCACTTAACGAACCTTCCTTGTCATCCACCCCCAGCTGTCCGGCCTTATCAACCCACAAAACAACCGTATCATCATCCCGGTCCGAGGCATCCGCACTTGCGGGCGGGTCAACATCAAACGGCCCCAGCTTTTGCAAACTGCCGGCAATCATGAAAAAAATCAGCAACAGGAAAACGATATTGATCAGGGGCAGCATCGGCTCCTGGGCCATCGTGTCATCGGTGATTTGAATGCGACGCTTCATTCTTCAATCAAATCCACATTCTTGATGCCATCCCGCCCCAAAACATCCATCACATGGATCAGGCTTTGCAGTTTGGCACCGTTAACCGGCTGCAAATGCACCGGCGCGCCTGCGTGATCACGTTTAATGTGCGCAGCCAGCTTATCAAGCGATATGCTCTCCCCATTAAGTGTGATGGCACCAGTGCCATCAATACGAACAATAGCCGGGCGGGTATCCGATGCACTGGCAGCGGTTTTATCCTGAACCGTGACGGACATTTCATAGCCCCGCCAGTCCAGAAAGCTTGAGGCCAGCATGAAAAACACCAGCAAAATGAACACCACATCGATCAGCGGCGTCAAACCAATGACCGGTGACGAAGTACGATAACGGGAACGCAGCTGCATGGGTCTTATTCCGCTGCGTGTCGCAGCTGGGTGATATTAACTGCCGCCGCATGGGCATCCCGCCCGGAAAGCTCCCCACGATTAATAATCAGGGTGCAGACTTCCTCCGTCACCGCAGCAGCGCGGTTCACAATGCCCTGCATCCACATGTGAAGCGCCGTCGCAGGGATCGCAACCACCAGGCCAATCGCCGTTGTCAGCAAGGCAAGCCAGATCCCGCCAGACAGCACAGACGGATCAATACGGCTACCCGCCCCCTCCATTTGCTGGAAGGCGTTAATCATCCCCATCACCGTGCCCAGCAGCCCCAGAAGCGGGCTTAGAACCGCGATGGCGGACATCAGGCGCAAGCCACCATTCAGGCCATCAATTTCCTTGTGCGCGCGCGATGCGATCAAATCGGATGCCGATTCACGGCTTTCACCATTCCCGACCGGCAGGGACATGCCCAAATGACCAATCTGGGCGGCGGGGTGACGGCGACGCGCCAGCAGGTTCAGCGCCTGTTGGTCATCCCCCGCCACAAGGTGACGTTCCAGTTCGGGCACAAACCCGTCAGCAAACAGGCCGCGGCGGATGAAGCCAATCATCTTGTAAAAGAACAATACCAAGCCAATCACGGCCATTGCCGCCAAAATCCAGCCCACGGCCCCGGCCCGATCAACCAGATCAAAAACCGGCAACGCCGCAATGGCGTCAGGCACCCAACCGGAATGGGCAACGGTTGCACCCGTTTGCATCGCACCATCAACCATGTGGCCCGCACCGGCAGCGCCATCTGCCACAGCCTGGGCTGCAGTATGGGCCGTGCCGGCATCCATACCAGGAGCGGCCTGGGCGACGGCCCCCGTGGTTTCGGCAACATTGGTCGTGGCAGACTGCGCACTATCGATGGCGGCAGGGGCGATATTGTCTGGCATGGAACTTCCAATCCTGATCAAAACGTACAATAGCAGCAACGCAGCTTCGCTATTGAAAATGATTTGCATTATTTACTGTAAATGAATCTGCGATGCAATCTTAACTATTAACGTTCTTAGATGGATGCTCGTTTTTGTCGCCCAACCTTGCGAAAAGCGCTGCCGGTGGCGACCAGCTCGCAGCATGTATCCTTGGCGAAATGTGAAAAACAATTCGACATACCAAACGGCTAGCGGGCCAGCCGGCAAGGCATCATTGCAAACAGGAGTTGGGGGATAATGATCAGATCATAAATTCGCCAAGATGCGGGTCGTCCCGCACGCTGGGAATGGGCAAAAAATAAACCCCCGAAACCATCTGGTTTCAGGGGTTTATTGGTGAGCCCGACAGGATTCGAACCTGTGGCCAATTGATTAAAAGTCAATTGCTCTACCAACTGAGCTACGGGCCCAACGTCTCGGTGAGCGGCGTTTTATAGCGGGATCAGCGATGGGTCAAGCCCTGATTTCGAGAAATTTTCACTTTGGCAAAATAACATCAAATCATATCCGCCAACCCCATCCAAAACGGATAGAATCCACGCAAAAATAAACCCCCGAAACCGGATGGTTTCAGGGGTTTATTGGTGAGCCCGACAGGATTCGAACCTGTGGCCAACTGATTAAAAGTCAGTTGCTCTACCAACTGAGCTACGGGCCCTCAACGTGTTGACGGGCGTTTTAAAGGCATGCCCCTACCCGGTCAACCATTGATTTGCCAATTTTGACAGTTTTTTCACAATATCCCAACTTTTTGCCCAAAAAGCAGAAAACCGCCCTGAATAGAGCGGTTTTCGATTGAATTTAAACAAACAAATTCGCCTTTATTGTGCGTCAGCCGCAACCTGCATTTTGATGATCTTATCCGGATCGCTGACTTCACCACCGAGCCCCCAACCGAGTTTGATCATATCGACATATTCCATTCCATCAGACACGTAACCCCATATGGTGTATCCACCATCAAGCCACCTCGCATCGGCAGTCACGATAAAGAATTGGGAATCCGCACTGTTCAGTTCGTCCGAACGGGCCATCGAAACCATGCCCCGCACATGACGCTTACCAGAGATCTCCGCATCAAGCGTTTGGCCCGACCCACCAGTACCATTGCCTTTGGGATCGCCGGTCTGGGCCATAAAGCCCTCGATCACGCGATGAAACGTCAACCCGTCATAAAAGCCTTCACGGACGAGTTCCTTAATCCGTGCAACGTGATTCGGCGCAAATCTCGGGAGCATTTCGATCACGACGCGGCCATCTTTCAGGTCCAGATACAGCCTGTTCTCCAGCTCCTCGGCGACAGCGTCATTTCCAATGGACATGGTGATAAATCCTAATACGAGTGCGATAAGTGAGAATAGACGAAAAAGACGCATCGCCTGTGTTATTCTTTTCCTTTGCCAGCACGTCGTGATTTTGGGTCCTGTTTGCGCATTCAGCCCCAAAACACGAAAGCCGCCCCACAAAGGAGCGGCTTTCGATTGCAAGACATTAAATGATGCGATTATTGCGCGTCGGCGGCAACCTGCATTTTCACAATATGATCCGGGTCTGCCACGCGGCCATTGGCCCAGGAGGCACCCTTTTTGATATTGTCGACATATTCCATGCCGGAAACGACTTGCCCCCAGATGGTATAATCGCCGTCAAGATGCGGTGCTGGTGCAAGACAGATAAAGAACTGCGAATCAGCACTGTTCGGATCGGCCGCACGGGCCATTGAGACCGTCCCGCGCACATGATGTTCATTGGAAAACTCGGCAGGCAGCTTGGTGCCCGACCCACCGGTACCGTCCCCTTTGGGATCACCAGTCTGGGCCATAAAGCCATCGATCACGCGATGAAACAACAGGCCATCATAAAAACCGCTGCGAACCAGTTCCTTGATTCGGGCGACCGTCTTTGGTGCCAGATCAGGACGCATCTGAATGACGACACGGCCATCCTTCAGATCAAGATAAAGGGTGTTTTCTGGGTCAAGCGTGGCGGCATCCGTTGTTTGTGCCTGTGCCGCGCCGATTCCACCGTTCGACATTGTAAAGATTCCCAAAGCAATAATAACAAGAGAAAGAAACCGAAGCAGACGCATAGCCCTTGCAACCTATTCCTTTTCCTGTGCCAGTTTCTGCTGCAAAGCCTGCAACACATTGGCTGGCACAAATTCGGTGACGGAACCACCCAACCGGGCGATTTCCTTAACAAAACGCGACGACACAAACTGCTGTTTGTCCGACGCCATCAAAAACACAGTTTCAATTTTAGGTGCCAGACGCGCATTCATGCCCGCCATCTGGAATTCATATTCAAAATCCGAAACGGCACGCAAACCGCGAATAATAACGGAGGACTGGTTTTCTGCCGCAAAGTGCATCAGAAGCGACCCGAAAGGCTTGACCTCGGTCCGGGCGGCAACTTCGCCGCCCGCAGCCTTCAGGGATTCACGGACCAGTTCACACCGTTCCTCGACCGAAAACATCGGCCCCTTGCCCGCATTGATCGCCACACCGACAATCAAATGGTCCACAATGCGGGTTGCCCGGCGAATGATGTCCATATGACCCTGGGTGACAGGGTCAAAGGTTCCCGGATAAATGCCGATACGGTCAGGATCGATTGTTTTTTCCACCATCGTCCCTGATCCCGTTATTCCGTCACAGACGGATCGGTTTCACCTTCGTCGCCGTCAGCCTGCGTGTCCGCTTCTGCATCACCTTCCGGTGTTACAGCGGCGTCCTGCGCAATGTCGGCACCGTCTTCCGCCTCGTCATCCTCGGCACTGTCACCAAGATTGCTCAGGCGTTCAACGGCAACAACCTGTTCGTCTTCGGCCGTTCTAAACAGGGTGACGCCCTGTGTTTTACGGCCTGCAATACGAATGTCGTGGGTTGGCATACGAATAACTTTGCCACCATTGGTGACCATCATCAATTCGTCACCTTCCTCGATCACAAAGGATGCTGCAACCAACCCGTTACGTTCGGACATGTCGATATTGGCAAAGCCCTGCCCGCCACGCCCGGTGACACGATATTCATAGGCCGAGGTCCGCTTGCCATAACCATTTTCGGTAACAGACAAAATAAGCTGATCCCCCGAAAGCAATTCGTCATAGCGTTCCTGGGTCAGAATTTCGAGCGGCAGCGCCTCGTCAGCGCCAATTTCTTCGCGGCGCAGCTTGCTGGCGATGGACAGATATTCACTGCGTTCATCCATCGTCGCATGAGAGCCCCACAGCACCGACATGGCGATAACCTCGTCCCCATCGGCCAGGCGAATACCGCGCACACCGACCGAATTACGACCGGTAAAGACGCGCACATCCGCCACCCGGAAACGAATGCACTTGCCCTGACGGGTGGTCAGGAAAATGTCATCGTCATCGGTGCAGGTCTGAACGGCAATCAGGCTATCCCCCCGATCTTCTTCCAGCTTCATCGCGATCTTGCCGTTGGCTTTGACATTAACAAAGTCGGCAAGGCTGTTGCGACGGACATTCCCCGTCGATGTCGCAAACATGATGTGCAGGTTTGGCCATTCTTCCTCGTCGGGAAGCGGCAGAACGGTGGTGATATGTTCACCCTCGGAAAGCGGCAGAAGGTTAACCAGGGCCTTGCCACGCGATTGCGGCGTGCCCAGCGGCAAACGCCACACCTTCATTTTATAGACCATGCCCAGCGAGCTAAAGAACAGCACCGGCGTATGGGTATTGGCAACAAACAGTTTCGAGACGAAATCCTCGTCCCTTGTTGCCATGCCCGAACGTCCCTTGCCGCCCCGGCGCTGCGCGCGATAGGTCGATAACGGCACACGCTGGATATAGCCGGAATGCGACACGGTCACGACCATGTCTTCACGGGCGATCAGGTCTTCAATGTCATGCTCGAATTCGGCTTCGACAATTTCCGTACGGCGTTCATTGGCAAATTCGTTGCGCATTTCGATCAATTCATCTTTCAGAATGATCAATTTGCGCTCCCGCGAGGCCAGAATATCAAGGAAGTCCTTAATCTTCTCGCCCAACTCGGTCAATTCGGAAGCAATTTTGTCGCGTTCCAGACCGGTCAAACGATGCAGACGCAGTTCCAGAATGGCCCGCGCCTGAGCTTCGGACAGACGGTAATTGCCATCATCCGACCCTACCTGTTGCGGATCGGCAATCAGCTCGATCAACGGCACGATATCGCCTGCCGGCCAGCTTCTCGCCATCAGCTGCTCGCGCGCTGTCGTCGGATCGGCGGCGTTGCGAATCAGACGAATGACTTCGTCAATATTGGCAACCGCAATCCCCAGACCAACCACAACATGGGCACGGTCACGTGCCTTTTTCAGCAGGTGAATGGTCCGGCGCGTAATGACTTCTTCGCGGAATTCGACGAAGGCCTGAATAATTTCTTTCAGGTTCATCAGTTCCGGCTTGCCCCGATTCAACGCCAGCATATTCACGCCAAACGATGTTTGCAGGGCAGTAAAGCGGAACAACTGGTTCAGGACAACATCGGCAACCGCATCGCGCTTAAGCTCGATCACCATGCGCACACCGGAACGGTCCGATTCATCGCGCAGGTCGGAAATGCCCTCAAGCTTTTTATCGCGGACCAGATCGGCGATTTTTTCCATCAATGTCGCCTTGTTCACCTGATAGGGAACTTCGGTAACAATGATGGCTTCACGATGGGCGCGGATTTCCTCGACATGGGTGCGGGCCCGCATCACAACCGAGCCACGGCCCGTCTTGAATGCCGAATGAATGCCCGAACGCCCCAGAATAAGCGCCCCCGTGGGGAAATCCGGCCCGCTGACATATTCCATCAGCCCTTCAACCGAAATATCGGGGTTATCGATAACCGCCATGCAGCCATCAATCACTTCACCCAGATTATGGGGCGGAATGTTGGTTGCCATACCCACCGCAATACCGCCGGCACCATTGACCAGCATATTGGGATAGCGCGCCGGAAGAACCGACGGTTCCTTGGTGGTTTCGTCATAGTTGGCGCGAAAATCGATGGTATCCTTGTCGATATCATCGAGCAGGTAATGCGCGGCCTTGGCCAGGCGGGCTTCGGTGTAACGCATGGCGGCAGCGCTGTCCCCATCGATGCTGCCGAAGTTGCCTTGCCCATCTACCAGGGTATAGCGCATGGAAAAATCCTGCGCCATGCGCGCCATCGACTCATAGACAGCAGAGTCGCCATGCGGGTGATATTTACCCATGACGTCACCAACGACACGCGCCGACTTACGGAAAGGCTTGTTCCAGTCAAAGCCGTTTTCGTGCATGGAATACAGAATACGACGATGAACAGGCTTCAACCCGTCACGCACATCGGGCAGCGCGCGGCTGACAATCACGCTCATCGCGTAATCGAGATAGCTGCGGCGCATTTCGTTTTCGATGGATACCGGGAAAATATCGCGGCTGGCAGTGTTTGACACTTCGGAGGACAAAGGCCGTAACCTCTTAAACGCTTAATCAAAAAGGAATCAATGCAGCCCGTCCTGCTTTCGCATAACAAGCTATTGACGGCGGAAAGTATCAGGTTTGACCGTCACAAACAACATATGACGCAGTACCTTTTAAGGCAAATCGCGCAAGCGGCGGGTTTCAGTGCTTTTTAGGACTTTCCGGCACCACGCCCGTCGCCTTTGCCCGCGCCCCAAAGCGAATATTTGCCGCCGCAATGCCCGCCAAAATGATCACCATGGCAATCAGGGTGCTTGGTGCCGGAACCTCGCCCAACACCGCAAGACTGACCAAGATGCCGACCGCCGGCACCAGATAATTATTAAAGGCCAAAAACCCCGCCCCGGTGCGCGCGACCATTAACAGCAACACAAACATTGCAAGACCCGTTGGCACCACACCAAGATAGCCAATCGCCAAAGCCCCGTTTAAAGACCAGGTCATGGTCCAGGGCTGATCAACCAACAGGGCGACGGGCGAAATTGTCAGCGAGGCAAAAGTCAGGATCAGGGCCGCTGATCCGGCACGGGGCTGGTCACGCAAATGACGCGCCACCAGCGACGATACCGCATAACATACCGCCGCAGCCAAAACCGCCAATTGGTAGGGTAAATCACCGCCTAGCCCCGACAGGGTTTCCGGGCCAACCAGCACCACAACCCCGCATGTGCCCAAAACAAGGCCCAGTGCCTTGCCAATGGTCAGCTTTTCATCACTGGTAAAGAAATGTCCCAGGATCACAGTGGTTAAGGGAACAACCGACATCAAAACAGCGGCCAGGCCCGCATTAATCCGGGTTTCGCCCATGCTGATCAAAAAAAACGGAATGGCATTGCCCAGCAGGCCACACATGAAGGCCGCACGCCAGGCCCGTTTTCCCTTGGGCAAGGCCCCACGGCGCAGCAACACAACACCCCATAAGACAAGGGCGCCAAGCGTGATACGCCCAGCGGCCACCACCAGCGGCGAATAGGCGTGAACGCCAATCTTGATAAAGGCAAAGGAACTGCCCCACATCAGTGCGAGCAATATCAATAAAAAGTAATCAATCATTCCCGGACGTGACATGTTTCCCGCCTATTATCGCCATAATTTCTGGTGCATATGGCTCTGGTTTTCCCGTCAAGTTGGCGGGAACATTTTCAAGGTCTTTGCGTTAGCCATTATCTTGAGAAAGATCAACCAAATAGATGTCTTATATGTGATACACAACTTCCAATATGGATATCACCGGCGGGTGATCATTCATATCGCACCAGAAGGTTGAGAACTAACCCTGGCAAATAATCAGGAACAGCAGCGCAAAGAAGTTATTGATAATCATTTGCAACTTCGCTAGGCTGTTTCCACGACAAAAAGAACGAAGCGAGCAACAAGATGAGTTATGTCGATCACGAATTAAGCATTGATGAAATGCTGGCAGATCCGATTGTTCAGACATTGATGGCCTATGACCGTATCTCGGAAAAGGACATTCGCAAAACGCTGGCGCTGGCGGCTTCCGCGCGCAAAGCAAATGCGCCGCGTCTGGCACGGCATCGGCCAACGCAGCCCGCCAAAAGCTGGGCGCAGCATTCCGTGCACATCAATGCCCCAAAAACAGCGGCATAACCGATAGCTTATCGCGCGTCCGACACAATATATGACCTTCCTGTTGCGACCCTCGCCCCTCCCGGCTTGCAGGGTCGCAATTGCGTTTAAACCATTTTTCTTTTCATTTGCCGCATATCGCCAGCGTTAAAGACGCCCTGTTCAACCCGAAATTTTGCCTTTTGGCATCGAAATCGCGTTAATGCGCCTCGCTTCATCCGGCGTAAAACCCGGCGATGACCGCTTTAGCCCGTCATACTGGAATAATTGCAGGCTATTTAGCATTCAGTAACGACAAATGCTGGCATCAACCCGAGATTTTGCTATACTGTTGGCACCATGACAACGATTGGCAGTATCCAAACCATACCCGGTAGTGGCGGTCGGCTTGGCGAAATTATCGCCATGAACGGCCTTGCCAGCACCAGCAAAGCGGGGGCCTCCAACGGAGGATCGACCCCGGCTGGTCTATTGGAACGCCAAATGGCTGCCGTATCCTTGGCCCCGCTTGAAACACCCGCCAGCAAAACCGTGTCGACAGACCCGGCACATCGCGCACGCACATCATTGGCAGGCAGTGGATCGGGCGGCGGCACCTCCGATCAAACAGCCGCATCTGCAATACCAGTTTCCCGTCCAGCGGCGCCCATTTCTGCTGCATCGGTAACAGTTATTCAGCAGGTTGACCCCAGAAGCCTTCCGGGTGGTGGCCGATCAACCGTGGATATTGACCTGCCGGGCAGTAAAAACGACAAGGATGCCAGCCCGGCGCCAAGCACATCCAATTCCCCGGATGGCGCCCCCGACACCCTTAGTAGTGGTGCGCAGGACCAGGTACGCCGCCTTCAGGATCGCGATGCCGCCGTGCGCGCCGAGGAAAACAGCCACAAGGCCCTGGCCGGGGCCAATGCCGGCATGATCAGCTATGATTATTCGGTCGGTCCCGATGGGCGGCTTTATGCCACCAGCGGCCATGTTTCGGTCATGCCACTTCAGGGGTTAACCGGTATTCAGGCCATCGCCAACCAGGCCGCGATCGGCCGTGCGGCATCTGTTGGCACATCCACAGCCGATTTCACGGCCCACAAAGGGGCGTCGGCAAATATCAGCCAGATCATCGGTCACCAGCAACAGGCTGCCAGCCGCTCTTATAATCAGGCAACGGCGATGATGTTCAGCCAACAGCAGCCCAAATCTGCCGGGCTGGTTGCTTAGACCCTAATATAATACGTCATGTTTTTTGTTTTTGGCGTGCCTTGCGGCAAGGCTGCTCGTTCAGCATGATCCGACGACATAGGCGAAGCCGTCCTCCCCCCTCCAATCAGGCCCAGCAGCCTCCGGTCCGCCTCCTCCCATAAAAAAAGCGCCTGCCAAAACAGACGCTTTAATTTTACATCTCAACATTGCCGTCAAAAACAGCTTATTGCGCGTAATGCCAGTACACGTCGAAACCGGGATTAAATACCGTCACCAAACCGTCCTTGGTATTGATCTTGTCGGCAAAGCTTGCCGGAACATCACGTTTTTCCAGCGTGATTTTGGCGTCATTGACCGGCAAACCATAAAAGGCCGGGCCGTTAAGGGAGGCAAAGGCCTCCAGCTTATCAAGCGCGTTTTCTTCTTCAAAAACATGCGCCAGCAACTGGACGGTATTATTCGCGGTAAAGATGCCTGCACAGCCACACGCACTTTCTTTCCGGTCATCGGTATGCGGGGCAGAATCGGTTCCCAGGAAGAAACGCGCATCGCCAGAGGTCGCCGCGGCGCGCAATGCAAGGCGGTGTTTTTCGCGCTTTGCCACCGGCAGGCAATACATATGCGGATGAATGCCGCCCACCAGAATGGCATTACGGTTAATAATAAGGTGATGGGTCGTAATCGTCGCCCCAACATTGCTGTCGTTTGACTTCACAAATTCAACACCGTCCTCGGTAGTGATGTGCTCCATAATCAAGCGCAATTCCGGCAGGCGTTTGCGCAATGGCGCCAGAATGCGGTCAATAAATACCGCTTCGCGGTCAAAAATATCAATTTCGGGGTCGGTGACTTCACCATGCACGCAAAGTGGAATGCCCAGTGCTGCCATGCGCTCAAGCACCGGCATCGCCTTTTCAAAATCACGCACCCCACTGGCCGAATTTGTCGTTGCCCCGGCAGGATAGAGCTTTAACGCGCTGATAACCCCTTCTTTATAAGCAGCCTCGACATCATCCGGGTCGGTCCCCTCGGTCAAATAAAGAGTCATTAGCGGGTGAAAGTCATGGGCGGCAGGAACGGCATCAACAATGCGATTGCGATAAGCAAGGGCATCGGCCTTGGTCAAAACCGGTGGCACCAGATTGGGCATGATAATAGCACGGCCAAAATGGGCACTGGTTTCCGGCAAAACCGCGCGCAGCATGTCGCCATCGCGCAAATGCAGGTGCCAGTCATCAGGGCGATGGATGGTAATGCGGCTAGACGACATAAAAACCTCCTGAGACATGCAGATAAAGGCGCAGCCGGAATGCCAGCGTGCAATGCGTGCCTGCTCAGTACCAGATGAACTTTTTTTTGGGAATTATAAACATCGGCCCACTAGCATTTTAGCCACGCTGCCGGAAAAACAAAAGGCCAGGCTGTAAAGCCTGACCTTTTCACAATGGGGCGAGTGATGGGATTTGAACCCACGGCCCCCAGAGCCACAATCTGGTGCTCTAACCGACTGAGCTACACCCG
>JBNKVZ010000033.1:0-32809 GCA_050299455.1 Thalassospira sp. | reverse complement strand
GAAGATGTGCAAAAAAGCTATGGCATCGGCGGGGAAACAATTCCGATTTTCACCCATCTTGACCTGTCCATATCCGAGGGCGAATTTGTCGCCATTATGGGGCCGTCCGGTTCTGGAAAATCAACACTTCTGAACCTGCTCGCCGGGATCGATACGCCAGATGCCGGTATGATACGCATCAATAATCAGCGCCTGGACAGGATGGGCGAAGCCGCGCGCGCCGCCTGGCGGGCCCATAATATGGGCATTGTCTTTCAGTTCTATAATCTGTTGCCCATGCTTAGTGCGGCGGAAAATGTCGCACTGCCCCTCTTGTTAAAGCCACTTTCAACCGCCGAACGCCAAAACCGCGTGGCAAAGGTTTTGGATCTTGTCGGCCTTCAAGGTCGTGAAAAGCAGCATCCATCCCTGATGTCGGGCGGGCAACAACAGCGTGTCGGCATCGCACGCGCCATTGTTTCAGACCCCTGCCTGTTGCTGTGCGATGAACCAACCGGCGATCTTGACCGCAAATCCGCCGATGACGTGATGGACATTCTCGCCTTTCTCAACCGCGAGCTGGGCAAAACCATCATCATGGTGACACATGACCCCCAGGCCGCCCATGCCGCCAGCCGGGTATTGCACCTCGATAAGGGCCAATTCATGGATCAGGAAAGGGCGGCGTGATGACCTTTTTCGGATTGGCCCGCAAAAATGCCTGGCGAAACCCGTTGCGCAGCATCCTGTTAATGATCTGCGTTGCCATCGCCTTTTTGATCTATGGCCTGACAAGCAGTTTTATCGACGGATCACAAGGCACAAGCGGCGCAAGTGACGACGTTCTCGGTGTTATGAATGCCGGTGGACGCCCCCTGACCCTGCCCATGGCGTATCTTTCGCGCATCCGGGCCAACCCCGATATTGCGGCTGTGTCGCCGATTGTGCGCCTGCGCGGTTTCGTTAATACGGAACGCAATGTCGTCGCCCTAAGCGCGGTTGACCCCGAACAAATCCTGGCGGTGACGGGCAAGGAACTGGGGCTGACAGAGCAATTGATACAATCGTTAAACCAGGATCGCGACGGCATATTGGTTGGCCGTGCTTTGGCAGAAAGCCAGAATTGGTCCGTGGGTGACAAAATTACCATCACCGCCTTTCAAATCACCCGCGCAGAGGGCGGGCGCAATTGGCGATTTAAGATCAAGGGCATTTTCAACGGGGCCAGCAAAAGCACGGATACCTATTTCGCCATTGGCCGGTTTGATTATATCAATGCCGCCCGCGCACAGGGCAAAGACCGGGTTGATCATTTTGCCGTCCGTCCGGCCCCGTCCGTCGCCCCGGGTGAACTTGCCGCACGGATTGATCATCTTTTTGCCAATTCGGCCGCACCAACGCGCACACAATCGGAAAAACAGTTTCTAAGTGCCTTTCTGCGCCAATATGCCGATATCACGCTGATCGTCGATCTGGTGATTGGCGCGGCCTTCGTCACACTTTTGCTGATTGTTATCAATTCCATGATCTTTGCCGTGCGCGAACGGACATTCGAAATTGCCGTTCTCAAAACACTGGGATTTTCCAATCGTAAAATCCTGGCTTTGATCCTGTCAGAAACACTGTTTGTGTTTGCCATTGGCGGCCTTACCGGCCTGGCCCTGACCAAACTGGTAACGCTTTTTGCCCTGCCTGTGCTGGGGCTCACCTTCTCCGTC
This sequence comes from Thalassospira sp., assembly GCA_050299455.1. GTDB lineage: Bacteria > Pseudomonadota > Alphaproteobacteria > Rhodospirillales > Thalassospiraceae > Thalassospira. Next base: position 31,112 of record JBNKVZ010000033.1, on the reverse strand, counting down.
GCCCTCGCACTTAAAGCAGTTGTTCTTGTCGTGGTACTCGGGCTGACCACCGGCCTATTGCCCGCAGTCAAAGCCATGCGCACCCCTGTCATCAAAGCTTTCAGAACAAGGTAAGTCCCATGTCATCCCAAGTTAAACAAACATGCGTGATGATTCGCGCCAATATTCTCAGCTTGCCCCGACGCATCGCCATCTCGCTTTCAATGGTGCTGTCCATTGCCCTGGTGGTTGCGGTTCTGGTCGGTTTTCTTGCCATGGCAAAGGGGTTCGAAACCGCCCTTTCCGCCACAGGCTCCCCATTGGTGGCCGTTGTGCTGGGCGGGGGCACCAATCAGGAAACCGGGTCCGACATCCCGGCCAGTGCGATCCGCAATATCGCAGCCATTGGCAACGATATTGGTGTGGTACGCGATGATGCCGGTCATATCATTTTGTCACGCGAAATTGTCGTGCCCGTCGAAATCCGCCCGCTTGGCGAAGGAAGTGCCAAAACACTGTCACTGCGGGGCATGGATGTGCAGGGTGCCCACATCCGTGAAGGCATTACATTGTCTGCCGGGCGCATGTTCAGGCCCGGCAGCCGGGAAATTGTTGTGGGCGATGATCTGGCCCGGCGTTTCCCCGGCCTCAATATCGGCGATGTCATTCGGCTTGGCCCGGTGGATTGGACGGTGGTAGGGCATTTTTCGGCACAGGGCAGTGCATTTGAATCCGAAATATGGGCCAACCTTGATACCGTGCGTGCCACCTTTAACCGCCAGGGCGATGTGCAAAGCCTGCGCTTGCGCCTTAAGAACCCGGCATCTTTGGCGCTGCTAAATAACCGGCTTAAAACGATAACGATAACGCCCCTGATGGCGGTTTCGGAAGCCAGCCTTTATGCCGCCCAATCGGGTCGGGTGTCGCGCATGATCACGCTGTTTGGCTGGCCCCTCACCATTCTGATGGCGATTGGCGCAACCGTTGGCGCCCTTAACACCATGATGAGTTCGGTTTCCAATCGCACAATCGAAATTGCAACGGTGCGCGCCCTGGGTTTCAGTCGTCTGTCGGCATTTCTGGCAACCTGGTTTGAAGCGATCTTTCTGGCGGGCCTTGGGGCGGTTATCGGGGGGATAACATCCTGGCTTGTCTTTGATGGCTGGCAGGCCAGCACAATGGGGGCCAACAACACCACAGTCGGATTTGCCTTAACCGTCACCCCCGCCATCATGGTTACGGCGGGTATGCTGAGCCTGGCAATTGGTCTTGTTGGCGGGGCTTTTCCTGCCCTGATTGCAACGCGGCTTCCGTTAACTGCCGCATTACGCCCACGCACCTGAAATATAAACCCCGACAGGACCGCACCCAAAAGTGGTGGAACATTCTGGCGTCCCAACCGTTTCATTAACAGTTGGCCCGGTGCGAAGAGCGTCCCTTACGGACATAAAATTTGCTACGGCCTTACAACGCCGACAAACGGCTAACCCGAAATGACAGGACAGGAGATCCACAATGAATTGGGATCAAATCGAAGGCAAGTGGAAGCAGTTGAGCGGCAATATCAAAGAACAATGGGGCAAGTTGACCGACGACGATATCGACCGCATTGATGGCAACCGTGAACAACTTGTCGGCAAGCTGCAAGAAGCCTATGGCATCGAACGCGAAGAAGCCGACCGTCAGGTCAGCGAATGGTTTGATCGCCTTTAACAAAGTTTTTCATCCGGCCCGATAACGTCAGGCCCGACATCATCGGGACCGGAGAGAAAAGACCGTAATAACCATCATAAGTGTTACGGCATCTTATCGCCCCTTTTTGCGCCCTCCCCCGCGCGAAAGGGGGCTTTCTTTTATGATGCAGAACACACCACTCCCCCACATCTTTGAAAAATTCTGAATTTATGCTGGCCTGATCACAAGAGGATGTTAAAAATCCCGGGCGGTAAAATGACAGGATTTCAGGTTACACAATGGCAGTTTCATCCCCCTGTGTCGGCATATGTGCACTGGATTCAGAAAAACAGATTTGCACCGGATGTTTCCGTGCCATTGATGAAATCGGAGCCTGGGGGACGGCCAGTGATGGCCAAAAGAAACGCATTTTGCAAAAGGCGCGTGATCGCAAAAAGCAGTTAGGCCCTGTTCAAAAGCAGGATGCCTGAAAGGCCGACACTATGATTCAAAATAACCTTTCCGCAGGTTATTTTAGCGCAATTATTGACGAAAGAAATCTCACCTGCGCCTTTGATATTCCTGTCACACGTTGAAACTGATACGCGGCGTGCTGCCGTGATCCTGCGCCCACCATGTGCGGGCCTCCTGATAGGCGGGCATATGGGGGAAATCGTTTGAGTTACCACCGCTGGCAATGACTTGGTTCCAAGCCTGCACCAACTTGTCGACAACCCGATCACCTGAGCCAACATTCGCTGTTCCGCCACTCAGCATGTACGACTTTTGCACTGAGGCCCGTTCAACGGCCCAGTCAAAAGAAGCTTTTTCCTCGTCACTTGCCGCATCAAGAAAACGCAGTACCGCACGATTCGCTTTTACACCATTATCCGCAAGGGGGTCATTTGCGTTAACGATATCCGAAAGCCTACTCGAAACTTGAAATTTGGCCGCAACCATTTCGGCGTCTGAAAAAAGACCACCTTCATTGCTGAAAATCGCAAAAAGCGTTTGACGATCAAAATCTTTAAAACCAATAGCGTCCCATTCATCCCCTGTCGTTCGCGACGTGCCGGTTGTACCCAGCCTGGCATATCCGGCATCAATCTTTTCACGCGCCGTTATCGCAGCACTCGCCAAAGACCCGGGCGCAGGGGCGTCCTTGGATTGCGCTTGCCTGGCAACTTTTTCTGATGACGCCGGGTTACTGTCCGACTTTGACGAAACAGGCGATTTCTGGCCCGCATTCGACGATAGATAGGAATAGCTATTTGCCACAATCCCCGAAATAGACGTCATAATTGCCCCTTGCATGTCTTGACGGCTTAAAGACAAGGAGAATTTACAATACCGACCTCAACCCCTGGGTGCAATTAAATTCAATCACTACGTGTAAAGCTCTGTCACAAACGAGATCACATCGCGTCAGATCAGCGTCAGGTTCAGTCCGAATTATAATGCAGGTCTGTCTCGACAGAGGCGAGCGGTGCGGAGACCGGAATCACAATGCGGAACGTCGTTCCCTCGCCTTCAACACTATTGACCGTAATTTCGCCCATCAAAACCCGGTTGACGACATTTGCCACCACGCTCAATCCCAGGCCGCTGCCGCCATTATTCCATTTTGTCGACCAGAAGGGTTCAAAAATCCGGTCGGAGAATTCGGCCGGGATTCCAACGCCGTCATCGGCAATTTCGATACAAATTGTGTCCTTGGTCAGGGCAAAGGCGCGCACCGAAACCATGCCCGACTTGCGCCCGGTAAAGGCGTGAACTTTGGCATTTTGCAAAAGATTCAAAATGATCTGATCAATGGCGCTGGGATAGCTTTCCATTTTCAGGCCCGTCGGGCAGCTTTTGCGCAAAATGATGCCGGACTTCCGAAATTCCGGTCGGACGGTTTCAAGCAACGAGTTTAACACATTGGCCAGATCAAACTCGCGGCGGTTCTGGGTGCTTTGATCAATGGCCGTCCGTTTGAAATGACCGATCAGGGCAACCGCCCGCTCGATATTGGACTGCGCAATTCGACAGCCCCCTTTAAGATGTTCCAGATGTTCCTCAACCGTGCTGCGCCTGATTTGCGATGATCTGAACGCCGTTCCCAATTCATCGACATCTTCAGACAGGGCAGAAACCGTAGTTAAGGCATTGCCAATCGGTGTGCGCAATTCATGGGCCACACCGGCAACGATCCGCCCCAGCGATGCCATGCGCTGCACTTCAAGCAATTGCGCATCAACACGTTTTTGGGCATCCCGGGTCTGGCGCCGTTTGAGCAGATAATGCGCCCCTAACCAGGATAACAGCCCGCTTAGCACCACCCAAATCGCGACAAAAATGAAATCGCGTTTTTGAAAGGCCGTCAGACGACTATCCAGGCTGACCGAGCCCAAAATCAACAGGCCATTATCCTCGACCTGGCGCGCAATAAGCGCCCCACCCGCAATAATGCCCGAAAGCGGTAAATGGCGAACGGTATAAAGCGTATCGCCATATTCAAAAACGGCGTTGTTTTTCTCACTTTGGAGTTTTTGCCACAAACCCGGGTCCGTTTTTGCCAGGGTATTGTCATTGCCCGTCATAAAGCCCCACAGATCCTGCCTGGGCTTGCCCGCCAGCCAATAACCATCGTTATTAAGCAAGGTTGTCTGAACACTCCGTGGCGCAAAATAGCCAAATTCCGCCAGCATTGGGGTGACATCGATATTAAAGACCAGATAGCCCTGCTTCTGGCCCGACTTATCGCGGACTTGCGAGATCAAACGTACCGTTGGCCGCCACGGCACTTCGATCTTGTCATTTTCAACATTCAGATCCAGCGCCGAAATATACACTTCGTCAGCCGTGATTTTGGTTGCCCGCTGGTAGTAATAACGATCAGACTTATCCTGCAAATCCTGGTCGGGAATGCGGATAACACCATCGACAGTGCGGTCCACCCGAATGACCTCCTGGCCATTATCGGCCAGAATACGTGCCTGAAAAATATCGGGCAATTGTTTGACAATCACCGAAAGATGCGTCGCAGCAGAGCTTTTGTCGGATAAAAAATTGCGGATATCCTCCGTTTCCGAGGCAATCAGCAATTGCTGCTCGAAACTGATCAGAACGTTGTAGAGCACATTTTCCCGGCGATTGGTAAAACGTTCCAGCACCAGTTCGCGGTCTTCACGCACGGATTTCTGTTCCGCCTGTGACCAGCCCAGCAGACCCGCCCCCAAAAGCAGCGTACAGAACAAAAAAATCAGCCCGAAAACCCACCAGAAACGCAGGGAGGAGAAAATTCCATGCAAATTTCCAGCACCAGAGACCACACCTTCCTGGGCACGTTTAATCATGGCGCGACGGGCCGTTGTCATTGGGAAAACACCTTGGACAGATCCCAGTCTTTTTCCCACGCGACAAAATCATCTTCTGGCATGGGGTGACCATAAAGAAAGCCCTGCACATATTTCACACCAATGAACCGCAATATCTGATGCTGTTCGACGGTTTCCACCCCTTCGGCCAAAACCTCCAGCCCCAGATTATCGGCAATGGTCTGGGTTGAGGCCGCAATGCTTTGCCGCGCTGTGACCACCTGCAAGGGGCTGACAAAGGAACGGTCAATTTTGACCTCGTCTATCGGCAGGCGATCCAGATAACTGAGCGAGGAAAACCCGGTGCCAAAATCATCCAGCGACAGACGGAAACCGGCTTCTTTGAGCATGGAAATCACGGTTATGCCCTCGCGCGCGCTTTGCATGGCAAAGCTTTCGGTGATTTCAAATTGCAGGTTTTCCGGGCCAAGTTGCGCATCACGCACATGAGACAACAAACGGGGGACAAACCCGTTTTGGTTGATGTCAGACACCGAAAGATTAAGCGAAACCCGCACTTCGGGCAGCGAAAGCTGCTTGCGCCGTTTCACAAAGCGCCCGGCCGCTGCCACCGCCTGAAATGTCAGTTCCGAAATAAGGCCGCTTTTTTCCGCTAACGGAATAAAATGCGAGGGTGAAACCGGTTCGCCTTCATATGTCCAGCGGGCCAAAATTTCCATCCCGGACAGGGTCCCGCTTGCAAGCGCGACTTGCGGCTGGAAATGGAATGTCACCTCGCCATTGCGCAGGGCATCATGCAGGCCACTTCGCAATTGTACCGACCGGGCAATATTGTCTTGCAGGTCGGGGGTATAAAGCATGGCTTTGCCCGGTGTATTTTGGGCCGCACGTAGCAATGTGGTCCGCACGGCACGGTCCACATCAACCGATTCCTGATTTTCAACACCTTCGCGCACCACCCCGATGGTGGCCGAAAGGGTGATGCTGTTGCCATCAATGACAAAGGCTTTTTCAAAAACCGACGACAGGATGGCTTCATCAAGCTCGCAATTATCATCAATCACGGCCAGGCGAAATTCCCCCAGACGGGCGACAAAAAGATCCTCGCCAATCATGGATTTCATTCGGGCATGCACCGCCATGATCAGGCGGTCGACAAATTCCGTGCCGAAGGCCACGGCAAATTGCGGGGCTTCGTCAATTAACACCAGGGCAACATGGCAATTCCGATCATTAATGTCGATCGTATCGGAAAGTTTGCGAAAATAGGCATTCTGGTTGGGAATACCCAGTTTCTGATCCACAAAGGCCAATTCATCAAGGCGGTTAAGCAGGGCAAGATTTTCAAAACACAGCGCCAGATTGCCCGAAAACAGCCGCAACAGTGACAGGGCATCATTATGAACCCCGCCAGCATGTTCAAAATAAACCAGCAATTCCCGTTCACGATTGGCCGCAAAACGCATGGCAATGCAATTGCCGATCAAAACAGGTTCATGACTGTCAAAGGGCAAAGTGCATAATGATGCAATGTCGATACCCGGCACACTGGCAATATCAAGCCCGATCTGATCCTGAAACCGCCCCAAACCGGCAATGATCGGCAGGCGCATTAATGTATCGCTGCCCTCTTGTGCCGGGCCGATGGCACAAATCGCGCCTTCCGGTTCCAGATGCAACAAGGCGGCAAGCTGCACCAGCACCCCTTGCGCAAACAAATCAAAGCTGCGGCGACTATAAAGTTCGCGCGTGCTTTGAATGATCAGTTCCAGCCCACTGCGTGTGCGTTCAAGGGTATTGATATAATCATAGGCACGGATGGCCGCCGTCAGGGTTGTGATCAGCCTTGTGCGGGTCAGTTCATCCTTGGTGCGGTAATCATTAATGTCATAATCGCGAATGATCCGGCTTTCCGGGGCATAACCGGGATGACCGGTCCGCAAAATAATCCGGGTTTTGATATGTCCCTGTTCGCGTAATTTACGCACCAGATTCAGCCCGGCATGTTCCTCTTCCATCACAACATCAAGAAGAATCACCGCGATATCGGGTTGGGCGTTAAATATCTGTTCGGCCTCGGCACCGGAATGGGCATGGATCAGCTCAAGCGCGCGATCAAGAATACTGACTTTACGCAGGGCAAATTCAGTCGCCTCGTGGACATCACGATCGTCATCCACCACCAGAATTTTCCAGGACGAAATCACCGATGGTAATAAGCCACCCTCTAGAGGCGCGGGCTGACGGGCCCCTTCGCTGGAACCGTCATCGTCACCGTCAAATATTTCAATAAAATCATTTTCGTCACGATTCACTTTACCCCGACCCCTTATAAAGCCTTGAACTGCCTGTCGACCGGACGTTCCCCGCAGGAAAATGAAAATCTGCTCCCATCATCCTGTATCTGTATTTTTTTTCCACGCCGTGTCATGAGCGTGCCCCTGTTTATTGTAAGACCTTTTCCTTTAACCTATTGATTGTCAAATAATATATCTGTTTTTGAATGGCATTTTTATTAATTATACAAATTCAGACCCTTGCCCTATCTCCCCTTAAAAAGGATTTTTCCAGCATGGATCAACGGCCCCCAAAGTCCTCTCCGTTTTGTTGTTGAGGTGTATCTGATATTATATCGGAATGATGAGCGGGCCCTACAACCATCTGACTTGTGACAACACCCTATTTTTCTTCTTTAATTAAATTTCACGCAACAATTTTCAACCAAAAGAGGCAGTATGGAGCAAGATCCAATTGCACCAGCCAATGATGCCACCAGCCTGCGTCGCCTGATGCGTATGGCCCCTGAGGCAACACTCGCAACCCTTGCTTATGAGCACAGCCAGGTTGAAAATGGCTGGCCGGTTGCCTCGATGGTGCAACCGGTTATCGATATGGATGGTGCGCCCATTCTTCTGATTTCCAAGCTGGCCGATCATACCCGCCATATCCATCATGACCCGCGCATATCATTGATGTTCCGCCCAAATGCCCCGGGCAGCACAGCAGAACCCAATCAACCTGGCAGCGCAGATGAAACGCCGGTGACCGATACCCAGCGGCTGACCCTTTTTGGCCTGGCCGAGAAAGTTGACGATCCCCGGATCGAACGCCGCTACCTTACGATTCAGCCCGCGGCCGCCCTTTATGCCGGTTTCGCCGATTTCGCCTTTTACCGCATTGACATTAAGGCGGCCTATTGGGTCGGCGGGTTTGGCAAACAACGCCGCCTGCGCGGACAACAGCTTTCCGGGGCGGATTGCACAGCCCTGGTCAAAGGCCATGATGCGCTGATTGATGATATGAACCAAAACAAAGCCGCGCTGATTGCCCAAATTGCACATGGCTATTTGCCCGCAATTTTCGGGGCTGAAAGCCGCTGGCAGTTGGTGGCAATCGACTGTGACGGGGCCCATTTTGCCTGTGCAGATGCGGTCTATCGACTCGAATTTCCTCATACAATTTGCAGTATGGAAGACGCACAAACGGTTCTGATGGAAATGGGTCAAAAAAAGACCGAAATACCGACATAAAATGGCAGATTTTCGGCATTTTTAGCGGATGTGAACATCCCATTTTCATATTCGGAAAAAGGATGAAAATTGCGGCTCTTTTGACCAAAGCAGCGGTTGCTTTTGCCATACCATTGTAACAATATGTCGCAATGTCAGGGACCCACCCCACGGGTTTCTTTCATGCTTGATCTTAAACCCCAGACTTTGATCCCACTAGGAGAGATCCGTGCTGCAATCAGGACCCGTTGTCAGCCGTGTAGGCCTTGAAAAACATGGCCTCAAAAATCTTGGCGCCGTTCACTGGAATTTGGACGCTTCAGGCCTTTATGAACACGCCATCCGCCGCTCGGAAGGCAAAATTGCCAAGGGTGGCGCCTTTGTCGCCCTGACCGGCGAACATACCGGTCGCTCCCCACAGGACCGTTATATCGTCGAAGAAGAATCGGTTAAGGCCGATATTGACTGGGGCGATGTCAACCGCCCGGTTTCCCCGGACGTATTTGAGCGCATGTATCAAAAAATTCGCGCCTATTTCCAGGGAACCGAACTTTTCGTACAGGATTGTTATGCCGGTTCCGACCCGCAGTTCCGCCTGCCGGTTCGAATCATCAATGAAAATGCCTGGCACAACCTGTTTGTGCGCAACATGTTCATTCAGCCCGCCAAAGAAGAACTGCGCAATTTTGACCCGGGCTTTACCATTTTGCATGCGCCAGGCCTGCAGGCCGACCCGGAAACGGACGGTACGCGTTCTGACGTTTTTGTCATGGTCAGTTTTGAACGCAAAATGGTGCTGATCGGCGGCACCTGGTATGCGGGCGAAATGAAGAAATCGATCTTCTCCGTCCTCAACCATATTTTGCCGGCCAAAAACGTTCTGCCCATGCATTGCTCGGCCAATATTGGCCCGAAGGGTGACACTGCCATTTTCTTTGGCCTGTCGGGAACGGGTAAAACCACCCTGTCGGCCGACGCATCGCGCACCCTGATCGGGGATGACGAGCATGGCTGGGGCGAAGACGGCGTTTTCAACTTTGAAGGCGGCTGTTATGCCAAGGTGATCAAACTTTCGCGCGAAGCCGAACCGGAAATTTATGCCACCACCCAGACCTTTGGCACGGTTCTGGAAAATGTTGTCATGAACAAGCAAACCCGCGAGCTTGACCTTGACGACCCGCGCCACACCGAAAATACCCGGTCAAGCTACCCGATCGAATTCATTCCCAATGCGTCTGAAAACGGCCGCGGCGGACATCCGAAAAACATCGTCATGCTGACCTGCGATGCCTTTGGCGTTTTGCCGCCAATCGCAAAGCTCAGCGCAGCCCAGGCGATGTATCACTTCCTGTCGGGTTACACCGCAAAGGTTGCCGGCACCGAAAAGGGTGTCAAGGAACCGACTGCGGCGTTTTCCGCCTGCTTTGGTGCGCCCTTCATGCCGCGTCATCCTTCGGTTTATGCCAAACTATTGGGCGAACTGATTGAAAAGCACGGTGCAGATTGCTGGCTGGTCAATACCGGCTGGTCCGGTGGCGGCTTTGGCGAAGGGGCACGCATGAAGATCGGCTATACCCGTGCCCTTCTGAATGCCGCCCTGAATGGCGAGCTGAACAACGTGCCATTTGCAACGGATCCGTTCTTTGGTCTGTCCTATCCGACCGAATGCGGTGATGTGCCGGCAAATGTTCTTAACCCGCGTGAAAGCTGGGCCAACAAGACCGCCTACGACAAGGCAGCGGCAAATCTGACCGCACGCTTTGAAAAGAACTTTGCCAAATTTGAAGAACATGTGGATGATGGTGTCAAAGAAATTGCTATTCGTAACAGCGCCGAAATCAAGGCTGCCGAATAACATCTGCTTTGTTTAGCACCGGAAGGGCCGACCCTCTTCGGGTCGGCTCTTTTTTTTATCGTGCGAGCTGACACAAAAAAGCGGTGCGCAAGACACCGCAACCTGGGACCGGAACAATGTAATAGATTAAATACGGTCGAAAGGACGAACACGCATGACATGGTTTTGGAACCGGAATTGGGCAATTGGCTTTTTGGCACTCTTCCTGTTCTTCAGTGCCCGCATTGTTGCCCATGCCCATGAAAAACCGCGCGACAGCGTGACCCTTGCCTGTAACCCGTTCCCGCCCTCGAAAATTGACGAAGACCTGGAAATGCCAGGTTATGATGTGGAAATTCTGCGCGCGGCCTTCGCCGTCAGCAACATCGAGGTCAAAACCCCGTTTTACCCATGGAAAAGGGCCTATCTACTGGCATCGCAAGGGCGGGTTGATGGCCTGTGCTCCTGTTCCTACTCGATCAAACGCGAACAGGACCTGCTCTATTCTATCGAGCTTGGACATGCGCGCATCGGCCTGTTTTCCATTGCCGGTCATGTCCCGCAATATATTACCAAACTCAAAGACGTGCGCGCTTTACGCATTGGCGTGGTTTCAGGCTACAATCTGGAAAAATCCGCCACAGATGCCGGGCTGAATGTGATTACGGCAACCAACGAGCAAACGTTGCTCGGCATGCTTTATACCGGCCAAATCGACATGATCTATTCTTTCCGCGCCCCGGTTCTTGTGGCGCAAAAAAAGCACAATATTCCCTATTCGCTGGAATATCATGAACTGAAAAATATCAACTATTACAGCTGCATTTCACGCAAGATCGACGATGCCTATCCACTGCTTAAAACCCTTAATCACGGGCTCAAAACCATCCAGGCCAATGGTGTTTATAACAAAATCCTGAAAAAATACGGCGTCAGTGAAGCCGTAATTGCCAAGCGGACAAACTGGATCAACTAAAGCATTTTTCCTGTACCGAGGGTCATTTGTCTTATCGGCCGGGTCAAGCGGGTTCACCGGGTAAACATTCCCGGTTACAAAACCAGAACGCAGTACAACATAAACCGGATAACAAACAACAGACTTTAACGCTTGCGTCCGCGCCGGGAACGCAACTTCCGCCAATAGCTGGTGATATCCTTTTCGGGCTTGCCAAAAAGATAACCCTGGGCGTAGTCAAACCCGGCCTTGGTGACCAGGTCACGCATATCGTCGGTTTCGATCATTTCCGCGACCACTTCGACACCCAACTGATGGCATAACCCGACCAGGGAGCGCAAAAATGCCTGGCCTTTCGAAGTTTTGAGCGATTGGTGGATCGACGGACCATCGATTTTGACATAATCGACTTCCATCGCACTTAAATAGCTGAAATTGGCCGCACCCGTCCCAAAATCATCCAGACAAATTTCAACACCATATTGCCGGAACCGCTCCAACCAGCGCGATGCGTGTTCAAGGTCGGTAATTTCGGCTGTTTCGGTAATTTCGATCATCAATTGCGGCAGAGCTTTGTTGCTGCGTTCAAACAGCGCGATCACCGAACGGCAAAAATCCGGGTTCGCCAGACTATTGCCCGAAACATTAACCGCCACCCGCGCATCAATGCCTTCATCAAGCTGGTGATCAATCCATTTCAGGGTCCGGCGCAACATCGCCAGATCCAGGCGATGGATCATATTGACCTGCTCGGCAAACATGATGAGCTTGTCGGTCGGGATCAATTCGCCATCTTCGCGATAAAAACGCACCAGCACTTCAAAATGGTGAATTTCCGCCGATGGCAGGCGCACAATTGGCTGATAAACCGCATCGAATTCCAACCGGTCCACACGCTGGCCAAAATCGCGCATCGCGCCAAAGGTATCATTGACCAGATTGGGCATATGCCCGCTGAGGCGTGAAAAGGTAAAATTGTGTTCCTGTTTATCGCAAAATCGCCGGATCGAATATAAAACGCCCCGTGCCAGATCGCCCGGCGGCATGGCATCTGCGGTAAAATCGGTTTCCGATGTCCGCACGATAACCCCCTCGCCTTTCGGGTCGGCATTCAGTGCGCACTGGCTGATCCGGTCCTCCAGGTCGCCAATACGGACTTCAGGGTTATGCAACATGCCAAACTGGTTGGTATTGATGCGCCCCGCTGTATCCCCGGCAACCGAATGCGCCCGAAAAAACGCCCCGATGGTCGACAGCATTTCATCGCGGGCCACCGTTTCCATGCGGGCGCACAACGGGTCAAACGCATTAAGGGTAAAAAGCGAGAATTTCTGGTTCTTCCCGCTTTCGCGTTGCGCCATCAAACGTTCGGTCACAACACGTGACAGGCTTTCCTCGTCAAGCAGGCCGGTCGCACCATCACGCTGAATGGATTGCAAAACATCATGCGGCAGGGAATTGACCGTCACCCGCAAGGCGACAAAAAAATGGCCATCCAGGTCGGGCAAAAAATATCCCGTTAGCGAGACCGGAGGACTGATCCGTTCATCCGGGCGGATAAAACGCACCAGGACATTATCCATCCGGCCGCGACGGCGTGCCACATGCAGCATTTCGCTCACCAGCGGTCGGAAATGACTGGCGAGCAAATCGACAAAAGGTCCCCCTTCTATCTGCTGGGTGCTTTGTCCCAAAATCCCTTCGGACGCACCAGACGCAAAGACAATGCGGAAATCTTCGTCCAGCTCCAGCAGCAGGTCACCCCAAACAAATGCCAGTGCGGCAAAGCGATTCCGTTCATTGCGCAAGGACGACGCATGTTTCTTAAGACTGTTGGTCAACTACCCCTCGCACGCCAAAACGGCACTGTCATTTCAATCTGCCCGTGAAAACAATTTCATTTCCGCGGGAGTCCCCAATCTGGCCTGCGCCAGATATCCCCATCCTGTATAGGCACTTTGTCATTCTGACAATTAAAACCGCCTTTATACGGGTTTGTCGAATTTTATCTGCATGGCAAGCTACCCGTCACGAATTTTTACGATAAAACCAATTCAGGTTTTATCGCAAGCCAGCAAATAAATGCGCGTATTTACCCGTAGCGGAATTGTGTTTGTTCTTCATTCATCCCGCCGGAACGGTTATGACTAAAAAACCAGTTTCAAGTCGGTTTCATCAGCCCGCTTGCGTGATATCCGGACATTACCGGTCTTTTTCAAGCCCCTGACCAATGGAAAAGGATTTTATGAACCACACCGTTGCGCCAATAGACCCCGCCACCCTGCCGGTCATCACCGAAAACAGCGTTCTGATCTTCGATCTTGATAACACGTTGTATCCATCAAGCTGTGATCTTTTTTCCCAGGTTTCTGTTCTGATCGGGAAATATGTTGCCCAATATCTTCGCCTGCCGCCAGAACAGGCATATGTGGTTCAGAAAGATTATTTTCGTCGTTATGGCACCACGCTGCGCGGCCTGATGATAGAACATAAAATCGACCCGGCCGATTATTTGAACATGGTGCATGATATCGACCTGTCGGTGGTTCCGCCCGCACCCGTGCTTGCCAATGCGCTGGAAAACCTGCCCTGCCGCAAGGTGATTTTTACCAATGCCTCGCGCGGGCATGCCAGCCGCGTGATGGAACGCCTGGGCATTGCCGATCATTTTGAAACGATCTTTGATATTGTCGATGCCGACTATATCCCCAAACCGCAACAGCAGCCCTATGATCGCCTGCTTGCCCGCGACGGCATTGATCCGACATGTGCGATCTATTTTGAAGACATGGCCAAAAACCTGTTACCGGCAAAAGACATGGGCATGACCACCGTTTGGGTGCATAGCGATTCGGACTGGGCCCATGAAGGACGGGATGACCCGCGTATTGACCATGAAACCGACGACCTGCCAGCCTTTCTGGAAATGCTGGTCAAAAAATCGATCGGGTAACAGATCCCGGTTTTGGCAATCGCCACAGATATGTCGCCGTTTGGCAATCATGCCGGAACGATAAAAATTTATAATCCGTCAAAATACCGAGACGGGCAGAGTTGACTAAACGTCAGGCTTTGCCCATTCTCCGCCCGACGCAAAAAACAGCCACACCGCAAGGACGACCATACATGGACCAGATTGAACTTGAAGGCGTGATCAATGTCGCCTGGGAAAACCGCGACCAGATCACCTCGGCCACCCAGGGGGAAACCCGCAAAGCTGTCGAGCAGACCCTACAGGCTCTCGATAGCGGCGAACTGCGCGTGGCTGAAAAATCACCCGAAAAAAACGACGGCCAGTGGACTGTCAACCAATGGGCCAAAAAGGCGGTTCTGCTGTCTTTCCGCCTTAACGACATGACCACCATTCCCGGCGGACCGGGCGAAAACACCAACTGGTGGGACAAGGTGCCGTCGAAATTTGCCGGTTGGGGTGATGAAGAATTTAAAGCCGCCGGTTTCCGCGCCGTTCCGGGCAGCATTGTGCGCCGTTCGGCCTATATCGCGCCGGGCACGGTTTTGATGCCCAGCTTTGTCAATCTCGGGGCTTATGTTGATAGCGGCGTGATGGTCGATACCTGGGCCACCGTTGGCTCCTGTGCCCAGATCGGCAAAAACGTGCATCTTTCGGGCGGTGCCGGTATTGGTGGCGTGCTCGAACCCCTGCAGGCCGGCCCCGTCATTATTGAAGACAATGCCTTTATCGGCGCGCGTTCGGAAATTGTTGAAGGCGTGGTGGTCGAAGAAGGTGCCGTCATTTCGATGGGTGTTTTCATTGGTGCCTCCACCAAGATCATCGACCGCGAAACCGGTGAAGTGTTTGTCGGCCGTGTTCCGGCCTATTCGGTGGTGGTGCCGGGTTCGCTTCCTGGCAAACCGCTGCCCAATGGCAAGCCTGGCCCCAGCCTGTATTGTGCGGTGATCATCAAACGCGTTGATGAAAAAACCCGTTCCAAAACCTCGATCAACGAATTGCTGCGCGATTGATCGCGCTTAGCCCGTGATTTGATTGCTAAAAAGGGGCGAAAGTGCATGAAGCATTTTCGTCCCTTTGCATATTCACCATTGCCTGTCTGTGACCCTTTTTCGCAAATGAGAGTGCCCCATGTCCTCCGCCCCTTCTGCCGCCCTGAAACTTGCCCAGTCGCTGATCCGTTGCCCTTCTGTCACCCCGGCCGATGCCGGCGCGCTTGATGTGTTGCAGGCCGCGCTTGAAGAACGCGGATTCGAAGTGAAACGCAAAATTTTCAACGACGAAGGCCTGGACAGCATCGACAACCTGTATGCCCGACGGGGGACCAAAGGACGCAATTTCTGCTTTGCCGGTCATACCGATGTGGTGCCGGCAGGTGATGAAAACGCCTGGACCGTGCCCCCCTTTGGCGGCGAAGTGATTGACGGTCGCCTGTTTGGCCGGGGTGCGGTCGATATGAAAACCGGCATTGCCTGCTTTGTGGGCGCGCTGGACCATTTCCTGGCTGCCAACCCCGATTTTGATGAAAGCATCAGCCTGCTGATCACCGGCGATGAAGAAGCCGATGCAGTGAATGGCACCGTCAAACTGCTGGAATGGTGCGATGCGCAGGGCGAGAAATTTGACGCCTGCCTGGTGGGCGAACCGACCAACCCGAAATATCTGGGCGAGATGATGAAAATCGGGCGGCGCGGTTCCGTCACCGGCTGGGTCACGGTTTATGGGGCGCAGGGTCATGTTGCCTATCCGCATTTGGCCGATAACCCCGTCCCCCGCCTGATCCGGGTGCTCGATGCCCTGACCACGCGCGAACTTGATAAAGGCACCGACCATTTCCAGCCCAGCAATCTTGAAGTCACCACCATTGATGCCGACAACCCGGCCACCAATGTGGTGCCTGCCAAAATCAGCGCGGCCTTCAATATCCGCTTTAACGACCTGCATCAGGGCGTTGAACTGGAAAAATGGATCCGCGACACCTGTGCCGAACATGCCGGTGCCCATGACCTGACGGTCAAAATCTCGGGCGAGGCCTTTTTATCGACACCGGGCAAATTGGCCGGGTTGATTGCCGATGCATCCGAAAAACTTACCGGCCACCGCCCGGAAATGTCGACGACCGGCGGCACATCCGATGCCCGCTTCATTCACAAATATTGCGAAGTGGTGGAATTTGGCCTGGTTGGACAAAGCATGCACAAGGTTGATGAACATGCGATGGTCGAGGATATCGACAATCTTGTTCTGATTTATGATGAAATCCTGAACCGCTTTTTTGACTGATCCGGTCACACCGGGAACAGGGGATACGAACAAGATGCCGTGATGACCGGGCCAAATGTGTGGTTCGGGCTTTGCGGCACCTTGCCAAGCACAAGAAAGCATCCCTATGATGCCAGGGCCAACCCTGTTTGGGATGGCTTGACCTGCCCCTTTCCTTGCGTCTGTTTTGACGGATTTCCAACCGATGAAAAAAAACACCCCTGCCGCCAATCGCGCCCAGCCGATCCCTGTCTGCCATAAGGGCGATGTCGTACCGCGCATTGCGCTTCCCGGCCTGAATGATGTTACCATCGACCTGACCGACCAACGCATTGCCGGGGACAGCCTGATTTTATGGGCTGGCACAAAGCTGCCCTCGGCCGAGGATATGGCCCAGGCCGCCCGGTTTGCCGAACAAATGGAAAAGGCGTCGATGCGGCTTTTTCTGATCGTTCAGGGCCACAAGGGCGCTCTTGATGAAACCTTCAAAGAACAGATTCCAGACTGCATCACCGTGATGTTTGACCCGGAAAACCGCCTGATGCCGGTTTTCGACATCAAGGATCAGGGTTTTATCGTTATTCGTCCTGACGGGCGGTTAGGCGGTGTTTTCTCGGCCCCCGACGAAGCCATTAACGGCTTTCAAATGGCCGTTGCCTATTGTCAGGCCCATGCCGATATGGTCGCCTTTTCCCTTATTCAACGCCAGGCCCCGGTTTTGGTGGTCGATAACGTGCTGGAACCCGAATTGTGCGACCAGTTGCTGGAATATTGGCGCAAGGGCGACAAACAGGCCAATGGGGTGTCCAAAGGCGGCCAAAGCAACCAGGCGGGCGATACAGCCATGAAAGTGCGCAATGATGTCGTACTTTTAGATGAAAAGCTGTTTAACGAGGTCAAAAACCGCATCGTCAAACGGGTTTTGCCCGAAATTGCCAAGGCCTTCCAGTTCCAGACCGCAAGCATGGAAGCCCTGCGCATTGGCAATTATCACAGCAAGGAAAAGGGGTTTTTCGGGCGCCATCGCGACAATAAAACAACCTTTACCGCCCATCGCCGCTTTGCCGTTTCCCTGAACCTTAATCCGCTGACCTATAAGGGCGGCCAGGTCAATTTCCCGGAATATGGTCAGGCCCTGTATGCCCCGCCCCAGGGGGGTGCACTGGTATTTTCATGCTCGCTTCTGCACGAAGCAATGCCGGTTACCGAAGGCGAACGGTTTGGCATTTTCACCTTCCTGACCGATGCCGCAGGTGCCCGCCAGGAACAGGAAATGATGGCCAAACATCGCGGAACCGTGCAACCGCTAGCGATGAAGAAGTAAACCACCCGAAATATCGCAGGCCGGCGGAAAACCGGCCTGCAACACCCCAATTTATTCCGGTTTCCAGGTGATTGGCACATAGGCCGGATGTTGGGCAAAGCGCTCCAGCCAGCGCCCGATGCCCGGATAAAGCGACATATCGAACCCGCCTTCATCGGCGACATGGGTATAGGCATAAAGGGCAATGTCGGCGATGGTGCAATCATCGCCCACCAGCCAATCATGATCCTTTAAACGATCTTCCATTACCATCAGGGCTTTATGGCCGGCCTCTTGCTTGATCGGCAGCAGAGGCTTGCCATATTCAGGGGTGCCTTTCACACTGAGCCAGCTACGCACGACCGCAATATTGGGTTCATGTTCGTATTGCTCAAAACACAGCCACCGATAGGTGTCTGCCCGGTCCCATTTATCGGTCGGCAGCCATTTCGTCCCTTCGGCCAGAGACAGCAAAATGGCATTACTTTCGGCCAGAACATGCCCATCCCCCATATCCAGGGCGGGAATACGCCCGACCGTGTTGATATTTTTAAGGAAATCATCGGTGCGGGTTTCACCCCTGGTGATGTCATATTCAACAAGTGAAAATTCCTGGCCCAAAAACCGCAGCATCAGCCGAACTTTATAGCCGTTTCCCGACGGCAGAAAATCGTGCAAAATCATTGTTTCGATCCTGATAAACGCTCTGTTTCCAAATCGGGCCGGCCCCGCAACCCCATCTTTGCCGCAGGACCACGGGCAAACAATCGAATAGTTTTGACGATATTGTTCAATTTTATTGATGGTTTTTTCTGATCAGTTTTGCGCTATCTTTTGCCATCCGCTTGCAAATACAGGATGCCCTTATGGACAGCGATCTTCTGCGCAGCTTTGTTTCCTTTGCCGAATGCGGCAGTTTTAACCGCGCAGCCGACCGTGTGGGGCGCACGCCATCGGCCTTTTCCATGCAAATGAAACGGCTGGAAGAAACCCTGGACCAAAAACTGTTTACTCGCGAGGGACGCAATGTAGTGCTGACCAATGAAGGCATTACCTTTGTTGGATATGCGCGGCGCATTTTATCCTTACAGGATGAAGCCCGCGAAAGCATTCGGGGGGAAACGGTTTCCCGCCCCATCCGTATTGGTTGCCCGGATGATTATGCCGAAAAAATCCTGCCCGTGGTGTTGCGCGCCATTAGTGAAATCCACCCTGGGGCACAGTTTTTCATATCGGTGAATCCCACCATTATTTTACGGCGCATGGTCGATCAGGGCGAATTGGATCTCAGCATTATCAGCCGGTCGGAAAAAGGCGAGGAAGGATATTTCCTGCATCTTGAGACCGGGGTTTGGGTGACATCCCCCCATCATCAGCAACATCTTGATAACCCGTTGCGCCTGGTGTTACCCGCAGAGGATTGCAAATTTCACGCCTGGGCGATTGATGCCATTTCCAAATCAGACCGCCCCTTCAAACTTGTGGCAACTACCCGGCAGGCGGCATCCCTGTTGCATCTGGTACGCGACGGATTGGGGGTGGCGGCACTGGCGGCCATCTCGGTTAGCGACGGGTTACAAATCCTCGATCATCAGGATGGTTTCCCGCCCCTGCCTGCGGTGGGCATTGCCCTTTTGATCAATGAAGCCGCCCATCCGCTGGTGAACCGGCAACTTGCCAGTACCATCCAGCATCGTGTAAGCACCTGCTTTGCTCCCGGCGCAAACACGCGCAAAATTGCCGGATGACGCACAGGCAAGCCTGCCCACCGACACACGAAAAGAAAGCACGCCTCAATGCCCGCCAAAACCCGCCTTCATGTTTGCATCACCTGCCGATCCTCCGATACATCGGATGCGACAGCAAACCGCAACCAGAATGACGAACGCGATGGCAAAATCCTGCATGATGCCCTGATCAAGGATCAGCAAACGGCAACAATGGAGGGACAAGAAGAGGCGGATTTTGAAATTGTGCCGGTTGAATGCCTGAGCAATTGCAAATCAGGCTGTTCACTTGCCTTAAATGCTGCGGGCAAATGGGGGTATGTGTATGGCAATCTGAACCCGGATCTGCATCGCGACGATATTTTAAAGCTGGCGGCATCCTATGCGCAAAGCAAGGATGGCATTGTCCCCTGGCGCGAACGGCCCGAAGGGGTTCGGCGCAATGTGATTGCCCGCATCCCGCCCCTTGGCACCTGATCAGGTTTTATATTCTCAAAATTAGCACCAAAATCAGGGTAAAATACCCCGATGCCAGCGCGACCATAAGGGCGCAATCTGGTTCTCGGCCCGTAAATCATCCAGATAGCCATCAAACTCGGCAACCGTGATGGGTGCTTTTTCTGAAATCACGGCCACAAGCGGAAAGCTGTTTTCAGCATGCGGACCAATGGCAATTTTCTCGCCGATGCCCGGGACCTGGCGGAATTTCTGCGACATAAATCCGGCCGATAAAATGCCGATATCGGCATCTTTACGCATCACCGCTTCAAACACTTCGCTTTCATTATATAACAGCGAAATATCCAGCATCCGGGCCAGTTCGTTCGGGTCGTCGACAAAATCGACAAAGCGATAATGAAAGCCCAGGACCCCGGCAAGACTGTATTCCAAAATATCCTGGAAATAAACCGGGCCATCAACATTATCGCGGCGGGCTACCAGAAGTTCATATTCGCGGGCAATCGGCTTTGAAAAATCAACCGGCTTGTCAGACCAGTTCCAACTTGGACTTTCCAGCAAAATCATATCGACATTGCCCATCGTCACATCCTGGTAACGACGCCGGGGCGAGGTCTCAACCGCGACAAATTTGAAATGGTCCTGAATAGTATTAAGCCTGTCTAACAGGTCATGCGCAAAGCCGACTGGCACGTCGTCCTGATAAAAATGAATGACGCTATATTCATAAACGCCAACCATAACATTGGTGCGATATTGCGCCTGTGCGGGCTGAGCTGCAAAAACAAGCGCAACCACACACAAGAAATGAAAAAGCAACCTATCCATGATCCCCATATGCCAGGCGGTTTTGTTTCGTTTATTTAAATTGAACGTTTCCAGATAAACCGGCATCTCACTGCCACTGCAGCGTAATAACAAAGGGCAGTGTACGCCCACACCCGTAAAACAGCCAGCTTCCTATATCCCGGACCATCCGGCCTTGAAACGGGAAAGACAACCCTTGCCCTGTCCAACAAGCGCAAACACCCCGGTTTTGCCGGGAATCCACGCTGTTTCCTATTAAAGCTTTCCGGCAACCCAGTTTTCAAGCAAATACCGCGCAATTGAAATTTCACGCGGCAGCAGAATGCCCCGCGCGCCAAGGTCACGTACCTCGTCCCGGCGCACCCACATGGCATATTCGATCTCGTTATTATCAATCACGATATCGGTTGTTTCGGCCTCGCACACAAAACCCAGCATTAACGAACCGGGAAAGGGCCAGGGCTGGGAGGCAATATAACGCGGTGTTTTGGTCCGAATCCCGACTTCTTCAAACACCTCGCGCTGCACCGCCTGTTCCAGGGTTTCCCCCGGTTCGACAAACCCCGCCAGGACCGACACCATATCGGGCAAAAACTGGGGCGAGCGGGCCAGCAATACATGGTCGTCATGATGCACCAGCATGATCACCGCCGGATCAGTCCGTGGGAAATGCGGTGCCCCGCAGGCGGAATTGGAACATTGCAGGCGATAACCCGCCTCGACAACCTGGTTGGGATGACCACACACACCGCAAAACCGGTGCCGCGACTGCCATAAAAACAGGGCGCGGGCCTGGGCGGCCAGGGCCGCATCATCATGCGGCAAGGCGGCCATACGGGTACGTATATCGCCAAAGGCACCGTTTAAAATGATGGCGGCCTGGTCACGGTCCGCTTCAAGCGGGGAAACATCAAGGGCCAGCACCGGCGCATTTTTATAGCGCCCCAAATAGGCCCAATTGGCCGCTTCATGGTCAAAATCAAGCTGCAACAGGCGGGCGGCATCAAGCAAAACAATGTCATGTTCGCCGCTTTCTTCTGGATGGACAAAAAGCGGGTCCCCGCCATGACACACCAGAATACGGACATTGGATTCCCGTAAAATCTGCTGGCGCCATTGCAAAGACGCCCGAATTTCTGCGTCGCGGTCCAGCCCGACAGACGCATAAAACAACTGTTCCATTTTCAACCTGTAATCTTTGGCCCGGATCGACGAAGGCGTCGCGGCCGCTGAACTCAATTTCGCCGACATTAAACCGCCAGCCTGCCCTACGCAAAGACCGAACATCGCGATCACAAAAAATCGCAATCGCCCCTTGCGTTTTTAAACGCCCTGCGCGATATAGGGGGCGAGAGGCTGGTCGTGGACGGACCGCTCGCCAACCCGGTCAGGACCGGAAGGTAGCAGCCGTAACGAGTTTTTCCGGGTCGCGGTCCAGTCTCTCACCCTTATCCCCCCCACATGACCATTCGCCACACTGATCTTTGATCAGCCCGTTTGCATGCCCGCCCCCCATAAATGGACCAACTTGATTGCGCGGTGCTGGCAACCTGCATCATTCAGCCTATATGTGCGCGGTAATTGCGCCAGATGGCGGGGCATCACGGCAAATACGGCGGGGAGACAATCTGCCCTTTGCCCGCGTGGCCGGATGCTGCTAAAACACAAGCGCGCACCATAAACTTGCCGGACCGGATGAATGACGGATCAGAACCAGACCGCCAGCCCAGATCAAGCCGCCGCCCCTGAAACGCCCAAAAGCGAATATCAGGTGCTGGCCCGCAAATATCGCCCGAAATCGTTCGACGAGCTGATCGGACACGGGCCGATGGTCAAGACCCTTTCCAATGCCCTGGAAAGCGGCCGGCTAGCCCATGCCTTTATTCTGACCGGGGTGCGCGGCATTGGTAAAACCACCACCGCCCGTATCATTGCCCGTGCGTTAAACTGCATTGGCCCGGACGGCAAGGGCGGCCCCACCATTGAACCCTGCGGGGTATGCCAGCATTGCCGCGCCATTGCCGAAGACCGCGATGTTGACGTGATGGAAATGGACGCCGCATCACGCACCGGTGTCGATGACATTCGCGAGCTGATTGAAGGGGTGCGTTACCGCCCCACCGCAGCCCGTTACAAGATTTACATCATCGACGAAGTGCACATGCTGTCAAAAAGTGCGTTTAACGCGCTTTTGAAAACGCTGGAAGAACCGCCAGAGCATGTGAAATTCATTTTCGCGACCACCGAAATTCGCAAAATCCCCATTACGGTGCTGTCGCGCTGCCAACGGTTTGATTTGCGCCGGGTGCAGACCGACGAACTGGTCGCCCATTACAAGCGCATCGCCGGGTTGGAAAATGCCGAGATCGAGGACGAGGCGCTGGCCCTGATTGCGCGCGCCGCCGATGGATCGGTTCGTGATGGCATGAGCCTGCTCGATCAGGCGATTTCGCACGGGGCAGGCAAAGTCACCACCCAGCAGGTACGTGACATGCTGGGCCTGTCGGATCGGTCACGCATTTTCGATTTGTTTGATCTGACCATGAAAGGCGAGATCAACGAGGCATTGGAGCTGTTGAGCGCGCAATATGCCTTGGGCGGCGACCCGGCGGTGATGTTGCAGGATTTGCTGGACTTAACCCACTGGTTAACGCGCGTAAAGCTGGCCCCCGATGCCGCCAATGACCCCGGTGTTTCGCAAATTGAACGCGAACGCGGCCGCGAAATTGCTGCCAAACTGGCGATGCCGCAACTCACCCGCGCCTGGCAAATGCTGCTAAAGGGCCTGGAAGAAACCCGCATTGCGCCCTCGCCCATTCAGGCCGCCGAAATGATTTTGATCCGCCTGGCCTATGCGGCAGAAATGCCCTCGCCGGGGGATTTGATCAAAAAGCTGAAATCGGGCCTGAATGGCCCGCAGGCCGGTAATGGCGGCCCGGCAGGGGGCGGCAATGGTGGCGGCGGCGGTGGACCGCGCATGCAGGTGGTCAATGGGGGGGCTGCACAGGCCGTATCGCAGCAATATACCCCGGCACCGCAGCGCGCCGAAGAACCCGTTTACGCCAAAATGCCCGAAAGCCTGGAAGAGGTTGTTGCCCTGCTCTCGGCAGATCGTGAAACAACCGGGCTGTCAATTCAGGTAAAGAACTATCTTCATCTGGTGAAATTTGAAAAGGGGCGTATTGATTTCCGTCCCGCGCGCGGGGCCAATGCCGACCTTTCCAGCCAATTGATCAAGGCCCTGAACGGCCTGACCGGTCAACGCTGGATCGTTTCGGTCTCCGAGCGCGAACAGGGTGCCCCCACCCTGAAGGAACAGGAATTGGAAGAACTTGAACGGCGCAAGGCGGATGCCTCGCTGGACCCGCTGGTAAAGGCCGTTCTTGAAGGATTTCCGACGTCAAAAATCGTTGCGGTCCATTTACCGGCAAATCAAGAGCCGGAACTGGCCGAAGGCGATGACAGCGGATCGGTTTATGATGATGCGTTTTATCTCGAAGGAGACGACGAGCTATGAAGAACCTTGCAGGGATGATGAAACAAGCCCAGCAAATGCAGTCCAAAATGCAGGAAATGCAGGAACGGCTGATGGAAATGGAAGTCGAGGGGCAGTCCGGTGCCGGCATGGTGAAGGTCATGCTGAATGGCAAAGGCGAAATGCGCGGCCTGAACCTTGATAAAAGCATTGTTGACCCGGAAGATGTCGAAGTCCTCGAAGACCTGATCGTTGCCGCCTATAACGACGCCAAGGTCAAGGTCGAGGCACAGGTTTCGGAAAAAATGAAAGAAGTCACCGGCGGCATGAACCTGCCCGAAGGCTTCAAACTGCCGTTCTGATTGCCGAAAGGCGACCAAAACGCCGCAACAAGACAGATATGAAGGGCGGCATTGCGCCGCCCTTTGTTATTATGTCAAAGATAACACGTCACATGTGATTGCCTGGGGTAAACGGAACCATCATGACCGGACGGGAAATAGACAATCTGATCAAATTGCTGGCACGTTTGCCTGGCCTTGGCCCGCGTTCGGCACGCCGGGCGGTCTTACAGATGTTGAAAAAACCCGAAACCCTGATGCTGCCGCTGGCAAAGGCGTTGGAAGATACCGCGCACGCCATGACCACCTGCCAGGTTTGTGGCAATATCGATGTTACCGACCCTTGCCATATTTGTGCAGGCGCAGGCCGCCAGCACGACATGATTTGCGTTGTCGAGGAAGTGCAGGATTTATGGGCCCTGGAACGGGGGTCATCCTTTAAGGGGCTGTATCATGTTTTGGGTGGCACATTATCGCCGCTCGATGGTGTTGGCCCCGATGACTTGCGCATTGACCAGCTGGTAACACGGGTGCGCGAAACCGGGGTAAACGAGGTGATCCTTGCCACCAACCTGACGGTAGATGGGCAAACAACGGCGCATTACATTACCGAACGATTATTGGAAACCGGTGTAAAGGTTACGCGCCTGGCACATGGCGTGCCGGTTGGCGGCGAGCTGGACTATCTTGATGATGGCACCCTGACGGCAGCCTTGCGCGCCCGTAGTTGAGAAATCCCGCCATTAACAAAAAAAACCGGCCTCATCTGAAAACAGAGAGGCCGGGGAGAAAGCAAGATTGATAACATCGAGCTTGCCGGAACCCTTCGCAACCCTGTGGCATCTCGGGGAAAATGCTTAAGGTAAGGTCCCGGCATCGGCGACAACCCGGGGAGAGCGGTTATCGCCAAGAGACACCGAAATCAGATTAAATATCCGCCAAAAATACACTTTTTCGCACAAGCCACAGAAAGACCGGGCAAAAGGCTTGCCGCATATGTACCTTTTCGTGATACGTTGGTATTCGATAATCTCTGACCCTTAAGTTACGCCTTCTCCCCTGAGGACGCAGTGAACAGTTTCACAACACCACCGCAATTCGCAAAGGTCGCCTCCCGCATTCTGGCAGGCAGCTTTTTATTTGAAGATCTTGATCCGGCCCTGCTGGAGCAACTCTCGGAGTCTGCCACAATCAAACGGCTGGCTGATGGTGATTTGCTGTTTGAAAAAGGCGACCCTGCCGACGGGCTTTATGCCGTTGAAGCGGGGAAAATTCGCATTTCCAGCCTGTCGGGTTCCGGCAAGGAGATTGTGCTCAACGTGCTTGCGCCGGGTGCGGTTTTTGGTGAAATCGCCCTGTTGGACAGCGAACCCCGTACCGCAAGCGCGCGGGCGGTGGGGCCAACCCGGCTGCTGTATATTTCGCGGGAAAATTTCTTTGAAATTTTTGACCGGGAAACCGAACTGCGCCGCCATATCACCGCCCTTTTGTGCCGTCGCCTGCGCTGGGTCAGCGCGCTGCTTGAGGATGCCAATTTCCTGGATCTGACCGCACGTTTGATCAAGCGTTTGCTGTGGCTGGCAGAACGGCATGGCGGCCCGGACCCGGAAGGCATTCGCATTGCCTTGCCCCTGTCACAGCAGGAGCTGGGCTATATGCTGGGTGTAACCCGCGAAGCGGTGAACAAAAAGCTGCGCGAGCTGGAAAAAGCAGGCCTGATTACCCGGCGTGATGGCCGTCTGGTCATTCGTGACAAGGACGGACTGGCAGAATTACTCGCCAATGCAAGCAAGCCCTGACAAACCGACGCTTTTTGACCGCCTTGTCGATCGTGAAGAGCGACGGGGGCTTTTTGTCGTGGCGTTTTTGCGCATCGCGATGCTGGTCTTTATCCTGTTGCTGTTTAGCAAGTCCAACACCCCCAGCGGCGAGCTTTATTCCCTGCTGGAGGTGCTGACCTGGTTTATTCCCGGCGTCATCATCCAGATCTTTGTTGCCTATCGCGGCCATAAATGGCGCTGGCTGCTGTATGTGCTGGCGGTGACGGATGCCTTGCTGATTGTTTATGTCTCCGTCGTCCCCGATCCGCGCCATCCCTTTACCGACCACGCCGCCTGGGTTTACAGCTTTGTCGCGCGGGACCGCGGCATCGTGTTTTCAATGATCATGATGGCGCTGGTCATTCTGACCTTCTCGCCCCGGCTGATTTTGTGGTTCGGACTGTGGCTGTTCAATGCCTGGATTTTGGGCATCACCTGGCTGGTCAACCGGCCCGGCATCCTGATTTCCCAGCATTTTGGCGACCAATGGAGCCCCGGTGAAAACGGCCAGGTGCCGCTTTATAACCGGCCGGAATATCTGGATGTCTCGGCGCTGGCCGAACAGGTGGTGATTGTTGTTGTCTTTACCCTGGCCTGTGCGGTGATGGTGGCACGGCTGCGCATTTTGATCCGTCAATTTGCCGCCGCCGAACGCGCCCATGGCAACCTTGCACGTTATTTCCCCGCCGCCCTGGCCGACCAGCTGGCCGAGCGTGACGAGCCCATCCGCATTGGGGAAAGGCGCGAATGCGTGGTGCTGTTTGCCGATATTATCGGCTTTTCCAGCTATGCCGAAAACCGCGACCCGCAAGATGTGATGCGCCTTTTGAACCGCTTTCACGGCACCATGACCACACAGGTCGCCGCCTATGGCGGGATTGTCGAAAAATATATTGGCGATGCCATGATGGCGAGCTTTGGTGCCTTTGATGCCATGTCCTGCCCGGCGGCCAATGCCCTGTCAGCCGCACAGGCCATGATTGACCGTATCCGCGACTGGCACGCCCAGGACCCAAGCAATGCCAACCGGCCGCTACGCATTGGTGTTGGCCTGCATTACGGCCCGGCCGTTGTTGGCGATATTGGCGAGGGCGAATCGGTCACACCCGCCGTCATCGGCGCGACCGTCAATCTTGCCAGCCGGCTGGAACGCGCCACCCGAACCCTGAATGCGGAAATCGTTATCAGCGATGATTTCGCCCGCCAGCTTGAAAAAGAGCTGCCCGATATTGGCAAGATGCTGTTAAAGGCCCTTGATCATCAGGACACCATCCGCGTGAAGGGATTTACCGCGCCGATCCCGGTGCGGTTTCAGCCCCGCCCCCAGACAAACCCAAATAAGCCCCAAAAGGACGCGCAAACGGGTGACAAACCCGTTTAAAATCCGGCTATTGGGCATGTAACGAAAACTTGAGGCAATATTTAGCGGAAATTTGATCTAGCTGCTTTACCTGCCCGCTGCGAGGGCCAATATGTGGTTGAATATTTGCATCACATTCACCCGATATCGGAGTAAGGCATGTTAGAAGACGTCATTCGCCAGGAACTTGACCAGAACAACATTCCCCAAACGATCAAAGTTACGACCCTGATGGGGGATCGCGAGTTTCGCTGGGACAAAGCGATTTATATGCCTGCCGGTCTCAGCGGCTTTACCGATAACAATATTTTTGCCCTGGCCAATTTCCCCAGTGAAATTTCCAATTGTTTCAAGCTGCTGCAATGCCTGAATGACCCGGAGCTGGCCTTTATCGTCGCCCCTTACAATATGGAAAGCGGCATTTTGGCCGCCGAAGATATTGAACCGGCCATTGGCACACATGGCATTGAACCGGAAAACGTGGCGATTGTCCTGATCGTGACGCTGCAAAAATCCGATGACCATGAAACCATCGAAATGACGGTTAATCTGCGCGCGCCCATTCTGATCGATACCAAACGTCAGACAGCCTTTCAGATCCGGCTCAATAAACCACAATATGATTACCGCCATCCCCTGAGCGCGTAACCAAAGCCCGGCCACCAGCGCCTCAACCCTAAGGCGCAGCCGGTAAGCCCTGCCTTGGCCCGGCACAAACAGGACAAACAAGCCCGTTTGTGCCGGGTCAAAGG
This sequence comes from Thalassospira sp., assembly GCA_050299455.1. Taxonomy (GTDB): domain Bacteria; phylum Pseudomonadota; class Alphaproteobacteria; order Rhodospirillales; family Thalassospiraceae; genus Thalassospira. The sequence goes on along the minus strand of JBNKVZ010000033.1, from coordinate 2,561 downwards.
ATGCATTGGGGCAATCAAGCCGGCACTTTCAAAAACATATTCTCGCATTGAGCGTAAAATTCGGGTCTGTTTCCTTTTTCATGCCATTTTTGCCCAATAGACTGTTTTTTCATTAAAAAACATGCGGGCCCAACGGGCTGTCACACGATTAAAAGGACCCATTCATGGCATCGGAACTGCGCAACCGCCTTGTTCTTGCAACCATCCTGGGGGCAACCCTTTTCGGGGCACCCGATTTATCCATCTCTGATGCCAAGGCCGCCGACGCTGCCGATAAGACCGAAGCGTCCGTGCCGCTTGCCGCATCGGATCGCAGTAAAATGCGACTTACGGTTTATCCCGGCAATCTTGCCATGATCGCGGAACAGCGCGAGGCATCGCTTAGTGCTGGTCGGCAAACCCTGAAAATCATGGACCTGCCGCAAACCCTGATTGATGATTCACTGCTGATTGGTGCGGATCAAAATGCCAATCTTAAGCTGCTGTCGACCACCGAAAAAACCAACCCGCCGAGAGGCTATTCCCTGCTGGAACAGTTTATCGGCAAGGAAGTCAAAATCCGCCGCGATGACGACCTGATCAAGGCAACCCTGATTGATATTAATGGGCAGGCCCTGGTGCAAACAGCCGACGGGGTTGAATATGTGCCCACCCAAAACATCGTCATGCCGGTCCTGCCCGATAATTACACCACCCGCCCGTCCCTTGATGCGGTTATCCGCACCTCGGCTGCGACCGATCATGTTTCGCTGGCTTATTTGATGGGCGGTATTAGCTGGCAAACCGCCTATGTCGGCCATTATGACAGCAAAACCGGCACCCTGGAGCTGGGCGCACGGGCACGCATTGTTAATAATAGCGGCGGGGACATTCAGGATGCCAATTTGCAGCTGATTGCCGGTGATCCCAACCAAAATTCACCACGCCCGATGGCAAAGGCCATGCGCACGGAAATGATGATGTCGGTTAGTGCAGACAATGCCAGCGGCGGCCAGGCCGCGCGTAGCAAATTTGAGAATTTTCACGTTTACGGCCCCTATAACGACCTGAACATGAAAGATGGCGACGCCGTAACCTTGCCGCTTTTGGAAAACCGCAAAATCAAAGTTGACCGTGAAATGACCTTTTTCGGCAACACATCAATCTATTACAGCGGAAAAGGCACACGCCAGGATTTCATCCGGCCTGAATTGCAGCTAACCCTTGAAAATGATGGCGGGGCGGACAAACAAAGCCCGTGGCCCGCCGGCCAAATTCGCATTTATGCCAATGATGCCGATAATATCCCGGTATTTTTGGGTGAAGACCAAATGAACCTGACCCCGGCAGGCCAAAAGGCCCATCTGACCCTGGGCCAGGCCAGCGACATTACCGGCAGCCGCCATGTGGTGGAATATGACCGCAAAGCACGCAAAAACCTGCCCGATGAAGTTGCCGCCACCCTGGAATGGAAACTGAAAAACAGTGGCCCGCGTAACGAAACCGTCACCATCCAGGAAACCCTGCCGGCCAACTGGAAAATCATCCAGGAAACCACCGCGCACCAAAACCTGGAAGCAGGCCAGGTGAAATGGCAAATCAAACTGCCTGCGGGCAAGGAAACCACCCTGCGCTGGTCGGTGCATAGCGGCGAATAAGCCGGCGGTTCTTCCAAAACATGCAATATCATGGCGGCCCATACCATATGGGTCGCCATTTTCTGTTCGGCCTGTCGGTTGCGCCTGTTGCGTTACAACCAACAGGCAATAGCATCCCGGTGTGAACCACCGCATATTTTGTGCCCGGTCCCCCTTTCCAAACCGCGTGCAAACACCCTATGTTGAGCACAATTCAATAAGGCCAGCCTGCTGGCAGCAAAGCGGAAACCTGTCTTTACAATGTCGATCGTCAAAGAAACCCTGCGCGCCCTTTACGGGACATGGCGCATTGCTCATCGTGACGCCCGTGGCGTGGGGTATTTTACCTTCACCATCGGGGGCTTCTGGCGGTCATTTTTGGCGGCAGCCCTGGTATTTCCCGCCTTTGCCCTGCTGCGCTGGCATGACCTGGACAGCGTCCCGGCCGATTTCCCCACCCTGCGCTATCTGCTGGTGGAAACCATTTCCTTTATCGTCAAATGGCTGGCCTTTCCGCTGGTGATGTTTCATGTCACCGAAATGCTGGAACGCCAGCAACGCTATATCCCGTTTATCGTTGTCTATAACTGGGCCAGCGTATTGCAAATGGGCGTTTATTTGCTGGCCTTGCTGCTGGGCGCGGCATTTCCCGGTTTGGGCGCGGGCGGGTTTGCCCTGCTGGCCGTGGTCGCCATGATGGTTTATGGCGGTTACATCACCATGCTGACACTGGCCGTTCCCGCCCCCACCGCCGTTGCCATTGTTCTGCTGGATTTTCTGCTGTCGCTGACCATTACGGTGCTGGGCGTGCGCCTGGCAATGCACCCGTTATTTTAACGGGCCTTGAGGGCTCTGGCTCTGGCGCCATCCGGTAACGCGCCATCTGCCTATCTGCCTATCTGCCTATCTGCCTATCTGCCTATCTGCCTATCTGCCTATCTGCCT
>JBNKVZ010000032.1:0-32998 GCA_050299455.1 Thalassospira sp. | reverse complement strand
CGTATTGATGCCGTTGTGGGGTTATGCCGACATACTGGTTTTGTAACCGGAAAAAGGACGCAACTGGCGGCCAGGTGCCAGTGTGAGACATAAGGTGATTGCGACTATTGCGACCCATACGCACAGCACCCCTATCCTGCATTGATCATGCGCCATACAGGCGTTGGCGGGGTGTGGGATGTTGTGTGTCGTAGGATGTAGGGATGATGGGTGGGGCAGGGTGGCGCGCTGGTTTTAGCCGCCTTTTAAGGCCAGATTGAAGAATCGGGCACGGGTCAGGATGCTATCTATGGTAGCAAATCTGTAACATAGCAGAGCGATTCGGCCGATTTGACGTGCAGAGATTCGTAAATTTCCCGTTTATGGTGTGAATGCGCGTGCATCGGTCCTGCGCCCGGATTTTATACAATGCTGTGGGGCGCTTAGCACCATCTGTACGGTTGCAAAGCTTAAACCCGGCGATTTCTGCGGATTTTGGGGCTGGAACTACTGTTCCATAACTTAAAAATATTCGTGATGTAAAACTGAAATCTATGACGATATCGCTACGGGTTTTCCCGTGTTTCCCCAGTAATTCAAATTTGATCATATTTTGGACATAATGTTTAAACAATAAAGTATTGTCCATACGAGTTAAATGCTTGTAGGTTCATGTTCAGAATGATTCATCGCGAGTTTTCACGGTAGGGTCATTTAAAAATAGCGGAAAAAATTCCGTAGAATATTTGGTTGGGAAAAGACGGGCTAACAATGTTGGATGGGAATACGTAACATATACTTAAACGTATGGTGACTTACACTTTCAGGCTTTACTCAAGTATTACATACTAACCTTTGGTGTGGGTTTTAATACTCTACAAGGTTAGTTTTGATTTTTGTAAAGTTTGCCTGGTTTAGACACCGCATCCACTCGTTTGCCAGACATATAACCGTTTTCCGGTATCGCAGAGGTTGAGCAAACCCTCTGTCGGTATATGGATATCGGCGACTTTGATCTTGTGACGTGACGTTTTGTCATTTCATTGCTGGTCGATGACGCCGTGTGACCGGATGACGGGGTTTGATGGTTTTGGGCTTACGCCGAAAAGCATGCAGGCCGAACTGTGCGTAAGCCGCAGCTGTCCCTTGTGGGATATGTCCGGTCTTCCGTCTTTCCTACCAATCGCGATTGCGAGGCTATTGGCAATGTTGCCAAGGCCTTTGGGCCCGAAAGGGCCGGAATTGTGATTGGCGTTTTGATCTGTTGCCGGTTTCGGCAAAAGGCAGGCGCCAGTCACGAGGTTTAGAATTCGAGATTGGAGACGGCATGAGAGATTCTTCTGTAGCGCCTAAAGAGCGCATTAACGTTAAATTCGTACCGGCAACCGGGGACCAGAAGGAAGAAGTCGAACTGCCGCTTAAGATGGTGGTCATGGGGGACTTCGCCGGCAAGGCCGACGATACACCTCTTGAAAACCGTAAAGCGGTTGAAATCGACAAGAATTCCTTTGGCAATGTTCTGCGCGAAATGAACCTGGAGCGGACCCTTCAGGTTGATGATGTTCTGCGTGATGACCCCGATGCCTCCCTGAACCTGAAGCTGAAATTTGAAAGCCTTCAGGATTTCTCCCCTGATTCCATTGTTGAACAGGTGCCCGAGCTTAAAAAGCTGGCCGACCTGCGCGAGGCATTGACGGCCCTGAAAGGTCCGTTGGGGAACTTGCCGGCCTTTCGCCGGGCCTTGAGCGAAATCGTTGATGATCCTGAAAAACGGGACGCCCTGTTGGCCGAACTTGATGGTTCGGAACAGCCAGAGGCGTCGGCTGACGGCAATGATGCCGGCGACAAAAGCTGATCATCCCAAAACATAAAAATGCCAGGCGTTGAAACGCCGAACATCGTGTTGGAAAGACGAGAACAATGAATACCGAAACACTTGATCCTGTTGTCCAAAGTCAAGGTCACGCCCAGGATTCCCTGCTGGATCAGATCATGGCGAAAAGCAATCTGGTCCCGGAAGATGACGGTTATGACGTTGCGCGCAAAGGTGTTGAAGCCTTTATCACCGAGCTTCTGGCAGGTGACACATCGGCCGAGCCGGTCAACAAGGCCCGCGTTGATCGCATGATCGCTGAACTGGATCGCAAGATTTCGTGCCAGATGGACGAAATTCTGCACCATCCGGAATTCCAGGAACTGGAATCAACCTGGCGCAGCCTGAAGCTGTTGGTGGACCGCACCGATTTCCGCGAAAACATCAAGATCGAACTGCTGTCCATCCGCAAGGATGAATTGCTGGAAGATTTTGAACTGTCGCCCGAAGTGCCGCAATCCGGCCTTTACAAGCATGTTTATTCGGCTGGTTACGGCCAGTTCGGCGGCGAGCCGGTGGGCGCCATGATCGGCATGTATTCGTTTAATGCGTCCTCGCCGGATATGAAGCTGTTGCAATATTGTGCATCGGTTGGCGCCATGGCGCATGCGCCGTTCATTTCCTCGGTTAACCCGAAATTCTTTGGTGTAGATTCCTTCACCGAACTGGGCGAGATCAAGGAACTGTCCTCGCTGTTTGAAGGGCCGCAATATGCCAAATGGCGCAGCCTGCGTGAATCAGAAGATTCCCGTTATGTCGGCCTGACGGCACCGCGCTTCTTGCTGCGCACGCCTTATGATCCGATGGAAAACCCGACCAAGACCTTCCAGTATCGTGAAGCGGTTGAAGACAGCCACGAAAACTATCTGTGGGGCAACACGGCGGTTCTGTTAGGTGAGCGTATCAATGACAGCTTCGCCAAATTCCGCTGGAGCCCGAACATCATCGGTCCGCAGTCCGGTGGTGCGGTCAATGACCTGCCGGTTCATGTTTATGAATCATTTGGTCAGCTGGAACAGAAAATTCCGACCGAAACCCTGATCACGGACCGTCGTGAATTTGAACTGGCCGAAGAAGGCTTCATTGCGCTGACCATGCGCAAAGGTTCGGATAATGCCGCTTTTTTCTCGGCCAATTCCATTCAGAAGCCAAAACGTTTTCCGAACACCAAGGAAGGCAAGGAAGCCGAAACCAACTACAAACTTGGTACCCAGCTTCCTTACATGTTCATCATCAACCGTCTGGCGCATTACATCAAAGTATTGCAGCGCGAACAGATCGGCGCTTGGAAAGAACGGTCCGACCTTGAACGTGAACTGAATGCCTGGATTGTCCAGTACGTTGCCGACCAGGAAAATCCGCCGGCAGATGTGCGCTCGCGTCGCCCGCTTCGGGCTGCGAAAATCGAGGTTTCGGATGTCGCCGGTGATCCGGGTTGGTACCGCGTCAGCATGGCTGTGCGCCCGCACTTCAAATATATGGGTGCAAATTTCGAACTGTCCCTGGTTGGCCGTTTGGATAAAGACTGATGAATCATCCCCTGGCACGTCAACATGTTGAAGCGGTGCGGTCGCGTTCCTTGATGGAACGCATCCGTGCCGACGATCTGGGGCAGACCTCGCATGTGAGCGACAGGCTTGCCGCCCGCGTTGCGTCGATCAAGAACAATCTTCTGAATGTTCTGAACGGTCGCAGCGGCGGGTCGCAAAGTGCGCCCGGTTTCGGCCTGGCCGATTTTAACGATGCGTCTGTCGGGTCAACCGACATGCTGCGCATCGTTGCGAACGATATCCGTACTGTTATCGAAACTTACGAGCCGCGTGTAAGCAATGTGGCCGTGCGTTTTGATCGCGAACAGGAAAACGGTCTTGAACTGTTTTTCCAGATATCGGCACGCACCCAAATCGGCACGGCCCGGGAACAGGTCACAATTGACCTTGTTCTTTCCGAAGGGCGTTCGTTTTCCTTGAGAATGGGTAGGTAGGTCGTTTTGTCTACAGCACGTTATTTTCAGGATGAGCTGGATTATTTGCGGAATTCCGGGCAAGACTTTGCCCGGCATTTCCCCAAGCTGACGAATTACCTGTCCGAGCGCAGCACCGACCCCGATGTCGAACGGTTATTGGAGGGCTTTGCCCTCCTGACCGGCCGGCTGCGTGAAAAAATCGACGATCAGTTACCCGAAGTTACCCAGTCGCTTTTGATGTTGCTGTGGCCCAATTTCTTGCGCCCGGTGCCGTCAATGGTGGTCATGCAAATGAACCCGCGCGAAGGGGCCATTAACGAAAGCCAGATGCTGCCCGCCGGGCTGGAAGTGGAAAGCATTCCGATTGGCGGCACGGTATGCAAGTTCCGCACCGCCTATGACACCGAAATTTTGCCGATCCAGGTTCAGGATGTTCATCATGGTGTGTCGAAGGAAAAATCCGTCATCACCATGCAGATCGAAAGTCTGGCCGAAGAGGAAATTCGCGGGATTAATCTGACGCGCCTGCGCTTCCATCTTGGTGGCAGTGATTATTCGGCACTGACACTGGGTCTTTGGCTGCATCGCTATCTTAAAATGGCGAAAATCCGCGATATTGACACGGGCAATGAAATTGCGCTGGGCAAGGATTGCGTCAAACAGGTTGGTCTTCAAAAGTCCGAAGAAGTCTTGCCTTATCCTGATAACAGCTTTGTCGGTTATCGGTTGTTACAGGAATTTTATGCCTTTCCGCAGAAATATTACTTTGTTGATCTTTTAAATATTCCGACCGCCCATTTGGGCGAGGATGCCACACGTTTTGAAGTGGTGTTTGAATTTGAACGCCCGATGCCGCCGGATGTGCGTATCGGCAAACAAAGCTTTTTGTTGCATTGTGTGCCGGCGATCAATTTGTTCGAACATGATGCCGAGCCGATTTTGCTTGATGGTCGCCGGACGGAATATCACATTCGCCCGACCCGGCGCGATGCCGGCGAGATCGAGGTTTTCTCGATTGATGCCGTGACCGGTTGGCGCCCGTCGGAAGAAGGCCATTCGGGCGGTATTTCGCGCGAATTCAGCCGGTTTGAATCCTTTATGCACGAAATTGAACGGGTGGATGGCCGCGCAGCGGTTTATTTCCGCGAAAAAGTGCGTCAGTCGCTGTCGGGTGAAAAACTGGACCGTTTGATTTCCTTTGTCCGCGAGGATGAACTTTACCAGGTCAATGACGGTGAAACCGTTTCGGTGCGGCTGACCTGTTCAAACGGGGCAACCCCGCGTGATCTGGCGGTGGGCGATGTGTGCATTCCCACCCATATGATCCCGTCTTTTGTTAATCCGACCAATGTCACCCGGCCGACCCCGCCGCGTTACCCGGTTGTTGATGGGGCGTTGCAATGGCAGCTGATTTCGGCGCTGTCGCTAAATTACCTGTCTTTGCAAAGCGTTGAAGCCCTGCGCACCATTTTGAATGTGTTTGATTTTAACGCCAAGGTGGACCGCCAGCGCGAACGCGAAGCCGTGATGCGCCTGGAAGGCATTGCCAATATTTCATCGCATACGATTGATCGTCTGTTCAAGGGCCTGCCGGTACGCGGCATGCGTTCGACGATTGATATGCGCGAAAGCAAGTTTGCCAGCGAAGGCGAGATGTATCTGTTCTCGACCGTTCTGGCCGAATTCTTTGCGCTGTATGCCACCATCAATTCGTTCCACGAACTTGTCGTGCGTGGATTGGAAGCAGGGGAGGAGTACCGATGGACGGCCCGTATCGGCAACCAGCCCCTGATATGATTGATGACCTGAAAGCCAACCCGCAGCGTTATTCGTTTTTCCGCGCGGTGGATATTCTGCTTAAGGCATCTGGCCAGCAGGTCGAAGAACGCGCACTTCAGACGCAGCGGGTTGAAGACCTGATTTTTCGGGTTGCGCCGGGGCTTGGTTTTCCGGCGTCCGACGTGGTGTCGCTGCGCCCGGTTGATGAAGAAGAAGAAGGCAGTGAACTGGAAATGACGGTGTCGTTTCTGGGGTTGCACGGGCCGTCTTCGCCCTTGCCGTCGCATATGCTGGAAACCGCGGCCTGGAGCGCCGGGGAAGAAGGTGTACAGCAGGCGTTCAACGATTTCTTCTCGAACCGGCTGGTGTGGCTGTTTTACCTGATCTGGCGGAAATATCGCTATTACGTGCGGTATAACGCCGGGGCGACAGACCAGTTTTCCGACTGGATGTTCTCGCTGATCGGGATTGGCGGCGATGAAAGCCGTGGCAAGGCCGATGTGCCCTGGGCCAAGCTTTTGACCTATCTGGGCGTTGTGGCCGGGCGGGTGCGCTCTGCGGAAATGGTAAGCGGTGTGATCGCGCACGCCTTTTCCCTGCCTGATGTGTCGATCCGCCAGCTTGAACTGCGCAAGGTCGAAATCCCGCAGGATCAGCGGGCCCGGATGGGCAGCACCAATATGTCGCTGGGGCAGGATTTTGTCATTGGCCGATTTGTTGAGGATCGGGCCGGGAAATTTACCGTGGTGCTGCGCAATCTGACCTTTCAGCGGTTCCGCGATTTTCTGCCCAGCGGCAAGGATTACGCCCGCCTGAAGGAACTGGTGGAATTCCTGCTGAAGGATCAGCTGGCCTACGACATCGAACTTAATCTTCAGCGCAATGAAGTCCCGGCATTCAAGCTGGGCTGCCCGGATACCGCAAGTCTGGGTTGGACAACTTTTATCGGTAATACGCAGCGCGAGGGGCTTAAGCCCGTGGTGCTGCAGGCACGAGGGTAAGAACGGGACAAACGATGAAAGCAAAATTTCAAATTGAAAATGTGCATGACGCGGTACCCGCATTTCCCGTCAGTTTTGTGTTTTCACAACGGGGCGGGCTGATCGGTTCGGCACCGGATGCAACCTGGCAGATCCAGGATAGCGATGGTGCCATTCCTGAAACCGCGGCCCGCGTTATGGTCACTGACGGGCATTTTACCATTGAACGGGTTTCAAACGCCAATATTCGCATTAACCGCGCCAAGGCCCCCATTCCCAGCGGCCGCCCGGTGATTTTGTCCGACAAGGATGAAGTGCAGATCGAAAATTTGAAATGCACCGTTAGCACCGGTCAAAGCGATTATCTCGATGCGCGCCCGGTGAGCGTGCATTCAATGGTCGGTGCCGAACAGGGCAATCGTGACGGGCTGGTGCGCGACAGTGTCTATGTCGAGGCCCGCCCGGTCGAAGCATCGGAGCCGGCCCGCGAAACCCGCGATGACCCGCTTGATGTGCTTGATGAGCGCCGTGTGGCGCGCCAGCAGACCGACCCTCTTTCTGCCTTTTCCGAAGCTCGCCGTTCGCGCCAGAGCGATGATGAAATCCTGTTGCAGGATGACGTCAATTTGCACCGTGGTGCTGAACCCCGTGTCACCAACAGCCAACAGGATGATGCCGAAATGCACTTTGCCTCGATGCCCAATACCCGTATCCGCCGGGACCGTTACGGTTTTGAAGAACCGATTCAGTCAGACACCGGGGCGGCGGCATCCAACGATACACAGGCATCTTCGGCACAGCGGACGACATCGCGCAATACTGATAGCGCAATTGATGCCGTATCGGTCGATTTGCCCCACGCGGTGGACCATGTTGCCCTGCGCCCGCTGGCCAAAAGCCTGGGCATTCATTTGGGTGAAATGAGCACCGAACAGGCCGCCCGGGTGCTAAGCGATATTGGCGCATCTCTGCGGGCCGCGCTGGAGGGGCTGAACCAGATTTACAAAAGCACGTCGGAACGCTCGGCCAATTTCCCGCTGGCAACCATGCATCTGCATGCGCTGGAGGATAACCCGATCCGTTTTAGCCAGGATACCGACGAAGCCCTGCATGCCTTTTTCTCCAAGCGCGGGCCGGTGCATCTTTCCGCACCGGCAGCCATGCAGGAATCGCTTGATCATTTGAATTCGCATCAGGCGGCGACGGAAAAATCCATCGACCGTGCCCTTGATGCCGTGCTGGCTGCCCTGTTGCCCCGCGCCCTTGAACGCCGGTTCAAGGCCTATGACGCAGCGGGTGTACCGGAAAGCCAGGAGGCCTATGACGCCTGGTGCTGGCGTATGTACCGGGCCTATTTCTCCGAATTGCGGTCCCAGCGCCAGCAGGGCCTGCAGATGCTGTTTTGGGAAGTTTTTGGCAACGAATACCGCGCGACGCGCCGTCACGAACAGATGCAGCGCGATCTGGGTGAAGAAAACGAAAGGGATATTGAACAATGAAGCGTTTGGCGGGCTTTTTTCTGGTGGCTGTTATGGGGTTCTCTCTGGCGGCCTGTGAAACGTCAGAAAAGATTTATGACGTTATCTCCGATCCCGGCATTCAGGTTGGGGCTGATGAAGTACAGCCGACCAAGGTTTCGTTGCAGGCCTATGCCGCAGCCGATGTGAACAAAAACTTTCAGGGTGAACCGTCACCGGTTGTTGTGCGTGTTCTCGCACTGAGCAGCGACCACCGCGTGTTTAGCTACGATTATTTTTCCCTGACCGATTCAATGGAAAAAACCCTGGGATCGACCCTGAAGGCCGACCTTGGCGAAACCATGATCAAGCCGGACACCTACCAGGTGCTTGGCCCCTATGAATTGCCGGTAGGAACCAAAAAAATCGCGGTGATTGCCGAATATCTGGACCTGGAGAAAGCGGTTTGGCGCACCTCGGTCAATGTTCGTGATGTTGGTGACAACGACCAGTTCTTGCTGTTGTTGCTCGATGAAGAAGTACGTCTGGTCAAGCAGGAAGGATAAACCCGTTTATGGCTTCGCATAACAAAGTGGCATGGTCCGACGGCCTGTTTGTCAAACCCCATCACTTTCAGCAGCAGACGCGCTATCTGGAAAATCTCGCACAGCGATATGCGTCGGGAAGTGAGGCACACAATTTTGGCTTTCACCAGTTGGTCCTGAACGAGGAACTGCTGTCGTTGGGCAAAGTTGCCGTTGTCAGTGCCAGTGGCATCATGCCGGACGGCACGGTGTTTGACATTCCCGGAACGGATGTGTCGCCCCCGGTTCTGGATATTTCCGAAGGCCTGACCGCCAACGAAATCATCTATCTGTGTGTGCCCTTGATGATTGATGGTGGCATCGAGATTGACCGGAACCGCAATGCGTCCACCGGTGTTGCCGCACGCTATGTCACCGATGAAGTTGCCGTGCGCGACAATACGGTGCAGGCGGGGGAACTGGCGGCAATTGATGTGGCCCGGGCCTGCCCGGTGCTGCTGCCGGGCTCGCAGGATTTGTCGGCCTATTCCAAGCTGGCGGTCGCAAGGATTGTGGATAAAACCGGCGAAGGCGCGATTGTGATCGACAAGGGGTTTTACCCCACCATGTTGTCGATTTCGGCGGCCCCTTCCCTGCGCCGGTTCCTGGGCGAACTGGCCGATGGTGTTGAACAGCGTGCCGCAACCATTGCCGGGCGCATTGGTAAACCCGACCAGAATGGCGTTGCCGAAGTCGCCGACTTTTTGCTGCTGCGCGGTTTGAATTCGATGGCCCCGCTTTTGCGCCATTATGTGCGCATGTCGATGGTGCATCCGCGCCCGGTTTATGAATTGCTTTTGCAAATTATTGGCGAGCTTTCGACCTTCCTCAATGAAAGCAAAATCTGCCCGGATTTGCCGGTTTATGACCACGCGCTGCCGCATCAATGCTGGCCGACGGTAACACAGCATTTACGCCAGCTGGTGACAGCAACCCTGGTGGCAAATGCCATTCCGATCCCGCATGAACATAAATTGCATGGTTATGTGGTGGCCCCGGTTCATGAACGTGAACTGATCCGCACAGCCGAATTTGTGTTGGCCGTTAAGGCCAATGTGCCGCAGGAACGCCTGCACCGCGAATTTGTCGCACAATCCAAAATCAGTTCGATCGAAAAAATTCGCGAACTTGTTCATAAGCAGCTGCCGGGCATTCCGCTGCGTCTGATGCCGGTTGCCCCGCGTCAGCTGCCTTATCACGCCGGATATTCCTATTTCGCGCTGGAACGGTCTTCGCCGCGATGGGCACATCTGGAAAATTCTGACGGATTTGCATTTCATATTGCCGGGGAATTCCCGGAACTTGAACTGCAATTCTGGGCGATCATGGGATAAAGCCAATGAGCGATATTGCCGTATCACCATATGATTCCAGGCGGTCGGCCCCGTTGCCGGCCAATGGCCAGGGCGGGCCAGCACCCCGCCAGATTGGCAGCAAGCCTGATGACATGATTGAAACACTGATGTCATCGCGCGAAACGATGGATTTTCAGCTTTCGGCCAAGGGTAAAAACCGCCTGCTTGAAGCAGCGGTGCCCTTGCTGGGCCTGAGTGTCCGTATTCGTAATTTGCACGATTTCAACGACATCGAAGCCCTGCATAGCCGCCTGGTTAATGAAATTCCGATTTTCCAGCAGGAACTGGAAAAAATGGAATATGACGAGGCGACTGTGCTGGCAGCCCGCTACATTTTATGTGCGACGCTCGATGAAGCCGTCTTGTCCCAGGTGTGGGGGGCCGAAAGCGTGTGGCCGGAACGGCCGATGCTGTCGATCTTTCATAACGAAACCTGGGGCGGGGAAAAGGTTTTTGCCATCCTTGACCGGGTGATGGACGAAGCACATCGCTTCCTCGATCTTCTGGAACTGCTTTATTACTGCATCGCGCTTGGCTTCGAGGGCAAATATCATGTCATGCATAATGGGCAGGCCAAGCTGGAACAGCTGTTGCTGAATGTGCATGGCATTCTCGAAAAGCATCGGGGCGAGGCCCCGGACAAGCTGGTGAACCCGGAACCCAATATTTATGACAGCAAGGAACGGATGGGATGGCGCTTCCCGGTATGGGGCGTGGTGCTTGTTTGTCTGGTTCTGCTGGCGGGCATCAACATTGCCTTTAACGAGAATCTCAGCAACCAAATCGACGGGATCGAGGCGAAAATCGAAGCCTCCCTTGGTGGAAACAACATGACAGGGAGGCCCTGATGTTAAAGGTTTCCAAAGAACGTATTTTATCGAAACTCAACACCTATAGCCGCGAAGCCCTGAAACGGGCCAGCGAAATGGCGATTGAACAAAGCCAGTTTGAAGTCACCGTCAGCCACCTGTTGCTGGCGATGATGGAACAGCCCGGCGGCGATACCGGCAAATTGCTGTCGGTTCTGCGCATTCAGCCCGAACGCCTGGAAGCCAAACTGCGCAAATCGCTGGATCATGCCCGCCGGGGTGCACAGGACCTGCCGGAATTTGCCACCCTGTTGCTGGAATTGTTGCAGGATGCCCTGATGCTGGGCAGTGGCGAGCTGGAAGAAGACACGATCCGCACCGGAACGATTTTTGCCGCCATTGCGCAAAACCCGGATCGTTATTGCCATTTTTATGTGTTTTCCGAATTCGAAGCCCTGGATAGCCGCGCCATCCTGACCGGTTTTTACGACCTGGTTAAAGGCAGCATGGAAGGCAATGGCGACCCGAATAATCCGGCGCGCGATGGTGGCGCTAACGGTAATGATGGCGCCCCGATCCAAAGCGAAAGTGCCCTGCAAAAATTTGGTCGCAACATGACCGAGCAGGCCAAAAACGGTGAAATTGACCCGGTATTTTGCCGCGATACCGAAATCGCGCAGATGACGGATATTTTGTCGCGTCGTCGTAAAAACAACCCCATTCTGGTTGGCGACCCAGGTGTCGGTAAAACCGCCCTGGCCGAGGGTCTGGCCCTTAAAATTGTTGAAGGCGATGTGCCGACGGCCCTGCAGGGGGCAGCCCTTTGGGAACTGGATTTGGGGGCGCTTCAGGCCGGTGCCTCGGTGAAGGGTGAATTTGAACGTCGCCTTAAGGCCGTGCTGGATGAAGTGATCAATGCGCCGGAAAAGATCGTGTTGTTCATTGACGAGGCCCACAGCCTGATTGGCGGTGGGGCAGCTGCGGGTGGGTCGGATGCGGCCAATTTGCTAAAGCCGGCCTTGGCACGTGGGCAGATCCGCGCCATCGCGGCGACCACCTGGTCGGAATATAAAAAATACTTTGAAAAGGATGCCGCGCTGACCCGTCGTTTCCAGCTGATCAAGCTGGCCGAACCGACGATTGACCAGTGTGTGACCATCCTGCGTGGCCTGCGTGCGCAATATGAAAGCCAGCATAACGTTTATATCTCGGATGCGGCCCTGCATGCGGCAGCTGCCCTGTCGGTGCGCTATCTGACCGGGCGGCAATTGCCTGATAAGGCGTTTGACGTGCTGGATACCGCCGCTGTGCGTGTGGCTGCCGGGCAGTCCGCCCAGCCGCGCGAGTTGGACTGGCTTAAAAAACGCATTGCCATGCTGGAACGTGAACGCCACGACCGGGCGCGTGACAGCCGCATGGCCGCGGTTGGGGCCAATGGCAGCCATGACCATATCGAGGAAACCATTGCCCGCCTGCAGGCCCAGGCCGAAAAACTGCAGCATCGCTGGCAGGTCGAAAAGCAGAAGGTTAACCGCGTTATTGAATTGCGCACCCTGATTGCACAGGGCCATGAAGCCGCCAATGACGAAACCGGCATTGTTGCCAATCCTGAAAAGGGTGACGATGCCGCAGATGATATGGCGGTGGCCGCTGTTACCCCGGCACAGGAAGGAACCGATCAGGACCCGGCAGAAGCGCATGATCCTGAAGAACATGATCCCGAAGCCCTGCGTGCCGAAATTGTGTCCCTGCTGGCGGAACTGCGCGATGCGCGGCGCAATGAAACGGCACTGGTTGAATTTGAAGTGGGCGAAGGCGTCATTGCCGATGTCATTTCCGATTGGACGGGGGTGCCTGCGGCAGCCATGTCCGATGACGATGCCGATCGCATTTTGGGCCTGGGCGATGCGCTGCGCAGCGTGATCAAGGGCCAGGACCTGGCGATTGAGGTGATCCATGATCGCATGAAGGCGGCCCGCCTGGATCTGGTGCGCGACAGTGCGCCGCGCGGGGTGTTTTTGCTGGTTGGTCCGTCGGGTGTGGGTAAAACCGAAACGGCCGAGCAGGTGGCCCTTAACCTGTTTGGCGGTCGCCAGTTCCTGAGCGTGATCAACATGTCCGAATATCAGGAAAAGCACACGGTTTCCCGCCTGATCGGCTCGCCCCCTGGTTATGTCGGTTATGGCGAAGGCGGCATTCTGACCGAAGCGATCCGCAAGATGCCCTATTCGGTGGTGCTGCTTGACGAAGTCGAAAAGGCCCATCCCGATGTGATGAATATCTTTTATCAGGGGTTCGACAAGGGCGTGATCAATGATGGCGAAGGCCGCGAAATTGATTGCCGCAATGTCGTGTTTTTCATGACATCGAACCTGGGGTCCGATGCCCTGATGCAAAACCGTGAAACGGTTGAAACCGCATCAATGGAAGCCCTGGAAAAGGCCCTGCGCCCGCATTTGCAGGAACATTTCAAACCGGCCCTTTTGGCCCGTATGCGTATCCTGTGCTTCAAACCGCTTTCCAGTGAAAGCATCCAGCAGATCATTGATCTGAAGCTGAATGGCCTTGCTGCCCGCCTGCAAAAGGTCCGCGGTATGGAATTGCACTGGAACGATGCGGTTTTGGCCCTGATCGAAGATTTGTGTGCCCATGCCGATAATGGTGCGCGCATGGTTGAACAGGTGATCGACCGCTGGATTTTGCCTAGCATCGCCGAAGAAGCCCTGCAACGCATTGCCGACCATGCCAGCCTGGATGGGCTGGAGCTTGATGCGGCCGATGGCGGTTTTGTCATGCGGTTCCTGCCCGAAATTGCCGATGCAACGGACGAGGATGCTGCCGATACCGATTTGGATGTTGATGCAGGTGTCGATGACGATGATGACCCCGACACCGGTTCGGATGGTTCGGAAACGGATGATGCAGACCTTCCCGAAAAAGAGGCGCGGGCAGGATGAACATGATTGATCAGTTCAATATGCGCGATCACTTTGTCTCGCTGTGCAATCTGGTAAACCAGACACGGCTGGACGGCGTGCTGGTTCAAAGTGGCGAGCTGATCGCCAATATGACCGGCGGTCGCATTGCGCTGATCTATTTGCTGGATGCCACCGGGCGCAGCCTGGTGTTATCTGGCGGTTATGCTCATGGTTTTTCAACCTGGGCGCCGGGGTCGCTGGTCCACCCGTTGCAGGGTGGGGGGCGTTCCCCGGTTTGCCCGTTAACCCAGGTGGCCTTTACCGGCAAAAATCTGTGCCTGGATAACGGGACGGCCGGCTATGACCTTTCCCCGGTGACAAACGCACTTGAAGGTTTGGCCCGGCCATCGCATTTGGCGGTTTTGCCGCTGGCGCGTGCCAATGCTGATTTTTTGGGTGTGGCGGTGGTTTTGTCTGACGGGGCGATTGCCCCGTCGCTGGAACGCAGTGTTGCCCGGCAAATTTTACGCGCGGTGTCATCGGCGATTGAAACCCGCCAATTGGTGGCCGGTCAGGAAAACGAAAAGGTGATGCTGGCCAAATCGCTGGCCCGTGCCGAAGGCGACCGGATGTCGCTGCGCGACCGGGAAACCGGCCGGTTGTCCAAGCGCCTGATTGGCCGGTCCCGCCCGATGCAAATCTTGCGTGAAAAGGTTTCCCATCTGGCGGGCAAAAGCGGCCCGGTCATGATTTTGGGCGACGATGGCGTGGGCAAGGAAAAGGTTGCCCGGGCCATGCATGAACATTCCGTTCATTCGGCGTCGCCCTTTGTGTATGCCAATTGCGCCAGCCTCCCGGCTGATGTTTTTGCCCCGGAACTTTTTGGGCATAAACGCGGTGCGATCAAGGGGGTTGCCAGCGCACGCCAGGGCCTTTTGCGCAAGGCAGGTAATGGCGTGGTTTATCTGGACGGGATTGACCGCCTTTGCGGCCCCAGCCAGGAAATGCTGCTGCGCTTGCTCGAAACCCGGCAATATCGCCCGTTAGGCAGTGAACGCGATTTGCCGCTGTCCGCACGCATTATTGTCTCAGCACGGTCTGACCTGTCGGTGCGCGCCCAGGAAGGGACCTTTTTACCCGGCCTGTATTACCGCCTGCGTGAAATGGTTTTGATGGTTCCGGCCCTGGATGAATGCCGCGAAGATATTGGCGATATTGTCCATGCCGTTCTCAGCGGGATCGAGCGCGAGGAAAAACGCCATTTGAAACTGCATCCGGCGGCCTTTGCCTTTTTGTCGCAGCGCCCTTTTCCCGGGGATCGTCGCGAGCTTGAAGGTCTCACCCGCCTTGCGGCCAGCAATGCCAAGGATGGCACCATGCTGACGGTAGAACATTTTCAGGCCGTGGATGCGCAGACAGCCCCTGAAAATGCCTCCACGCCGGGGATACTTCCCCTGCCCGAGGCCCTTGCGATGTTTGAACAGGACCTGATTACCCGTGCATTGGCGCAAACCGATGGCAACCGTGCCACCGCTGCCGAGATGCTGGGCGTCCCCAAAAGAACACTGGCAGATAAATGCAAAAAATACGGACTTTAGGCATTATGGCAACGATGCTGGTATGTGGTGCTAGCATTTATGCCAATGCGCAAACTGTAATTGATGATGATGCCCTTGCAGCCTGTTTTGCAAAGGCCAACCGGCTGGACCGGCTGGGATGTTATGACAGCTTGCTGGGCCGCCCCAATACCGGGGATGCGGGCATTGCCATTGCAAAACCCGCGGCACAGGATGATGAAAAAACGCCGTTGGCCGTTTCCTATGTCAACGGGTTTTTGCGGTCATCCAATGTCACCCCCCAGGGTGTTGCCGTCACATTGCTGGACCACAAAACCGGTGCGAAAATAACCGGGACAAACGGCGATTTGCTCGACCAGATCAACCCGCCGCGCAATATGGCCGATTTTGAACAGCTTCGTCGCAAGGCGGACCTTTATCTGGCATTGCCAGCCCTGGCCGATGCCGGGGAAAAGGGCGCGATGCTGGTCAGCTGTGAAAACAACATCACCCGGATGCGGTTGATGTGGATAAACGGTTTTTCCGGTCGCACGGTGGATGCCCGTTTCCTGTATGGCAACAGCATTACGCAGGGCAACGCCACCGCCACGCTTGTGCGCGTTAATGGCCAGGGGCACATCCTGGAAACCCCACGCGGGCTGGAAAGCATCCGACTTTTAAAGACGATTACCAATGGCAGCAGAATTCAGGTGTCGGTTGATGCCGGAAACGAACAGCGTTCGCTGTTTTTCGATGCTGATGCGTTGCGCAGCGCCCTTCCGATGATGGGCCGTCATTGCGCATGGAAAATGGATAGCAGGTAGGCAGGTCAGGAAAATGGTTAAGCGATTATTCAATCTTCTCAAGAAACTTTTACGCCCGCTGGTGCTGATTGCGGTTTTCAGCCTGATCATGGCGCCGATCATTTATTTCTTTGGTGCCCGCATCGGTACGCATGGTGTTTATCCGTTCAAGGATGAAGGCATTCGGTTTGTTGTTTCTGCCGGCTTGCTGATCCTGTCGATTTGCCTGTTTTTGTTTATGGCTATTCGGGCCGCTGTGCGCTGGTGGCTGTCGCGGCGTAATGCCAGTTCGCGCCAGCCCTCGGAAGAGGAAATGGAAAAAACCGCCATGGCCCAGGTGTTTGACCGGGCGATGATGGTCATTCGCAATCGCTGGTCGGGCGAGGGCCGGGGTGTTTATAGCCTGCCCTGGTATCTGGTGCTGGGCCAGTCGGGCAGTGGTAAAACCAGCCTGATCGAAAATGGCGATTTGCGCTTTCCGATTGATCATGAAATTGAACTTGATTTGCGCGAATTGCCGCCGCGTCAGGCCAACCAGTTCTTTTCCTGGCGCGTGGCCGGTAACGAGGCCGTGCTGCTGGACCTGAATGGCGATTATTTCCGCCCGCAACAGCGTCGTTCCTCGGTTGAAAATGCGCTGTGGGATGCCTTTTTGGCCAATTTGCAGCGTGTGCGCCCGCGCCGCCCGATCAATGGTATCGTTCTGGCGATTGATTTGTCCGAATTTATGGGCATGTCGTTTAACCAGCGCGAAAATTATGCCCTGGAAATCCGGCGTATCATTAATGACGCGGTGGAGCGCCTGGGCACCCGTATGACCATCCATCTGGCCTTTACCAAGCTGGACCAGGTTGCCGGTTTTGCCGATTATTTCGCAACGCTGAGTGCGGCTGACCGCGAAATGCTTTATGGCTTCCATTTCCTGTATGAAGGCCGTCATACGCCCGATTGGCTGGACCAGTTTGACAAGCAATATGCCGACTATCTGGATCGTTTGCATCTGCGTCTGAAAAAACGGGTGCTGGAGCTTAAATCCGCCAATAGCCGTCAGGAAGCATTCTCGTTCTATCGGACCTTTTTGGGCCTTGAAGCCCCGTTGCGGTCGTTCCTGGAAGGGGCGCTTTCGCCCGATAAATTTACGACGCCGCCTTTGGTGCGGGGTCTGTATTTCTTTAGTAACCGTCAGGAAAATGCGCCGCGCAACGTGTTTCTGGAGGCCGTTGGTCAGCGTTATGCCCTGCCAGCCCCGCTTTATGGCACCAGCCAAAACACGTCTTATCCCTATTTTGTGACCTCGTTCCTCAAAAAGGTGGTTTTCCCCGAGGCGGGCCTGGCCGGGAACAATTTCCGGGTCGAGGAACGCTATCGCAAGCGCATTTTGATGTCGTTTGGCGTTGGCGCGGTGGCCTGCATTGTCGGGGTGTTTTACTGGAATGACCGTTATCAGGTGAATGTGGAACGGGCGCAGGATGTGCTGGCAAAGACCGAAGCCTTCAGCCACGCTGATGCCCGTGCCAGCCTGGACCCGACCGGCAAGCAATATTTGAAACCGCTCAACGACTTGCGGGCCGCGATTGATGAATTTGGCGATTATCGCGATGTCGGCCCGGTGCAGGCCCAGCTTACCCTGTATCAGGGCCGCGATATTGGGCCGATCATTGACCGTGCCTATAATTACGAACTGCATAACCAGTTTGCCCCGGCACTGGTGGCGGGTTTGGCGCGCAATCTGCGCTCTGTCTGCCCGAAGGGCGGCGACAAGGAACTGGATTATCTGCGTGTCTATCGCATGATGGCCGATTTGGGCGGGCGTGATAACGCCATTGTCGATGGTTATTTCAACCAGTTGTGGAATGCACGACTGAAACGCGACCCGCAAACCCGCGAACAGCTGGCAACCCATTTGAATTACATGCTGGACCGCAACCCGCAGGCATATGAGGTTGATGCAAACCTGGTCGCCCAGGCCCAGCGTGACCTGAGCCAGCAAACCCCGTTCCGCCGGGTTTACCGCACCATTCGGTCGCGGACATCGCAAAAACTGTCCAAACCGCTGGAACTGCCGATTGCGGCAGGGGCACCGTTTAACGTTGTCTATCAGCCGGTCGATCTTGAGCAGGATGCCGCGGCGACGGAACCAGCCGGAAACGGCCTGGCCGCCGCAAGCGATTGCAGCGTGCAAAGTGTGAGCGACCCGGATCAGGGGCCGTTTGAAATTCCGCGCTTTTTCACCAAAAAGCAGTATCACGCCATGTTCGTGCCGCAGCTTAAGCAGGTGGCAAAGGTGGCCGGTGATGATTTGTGGGTGTTGGGCAAGCTTGATACCAGCGACATTACCGCTGCCGATTACGATGAAATTCGTAACCGTGTCCGTGAAAGCTATATGAATGATTATATCGGTGCCTGGAAACATGGCCTGAATTCCATGCAGGTACGCCCGTTTAAAGACATTAAACAGGCAACCGAAATTCTTCATACCCTGTCAGATGGTAATAACCCCATTCGCCGGGTTGCCGAACTGGTGCGTGATAATTCGGTTCTGTATGAACCCAAGGAAGCCCCGAAGGGGGAAGATGGCGAAACCCTGAGCGATCAGGTGGATTTTGATACGCCCGAAGACCCCAACCGGGTTGCCGCACGCGATATCAAACGGGCCTTTGCCGACATTCGTGAAATGCTGGTGGAACGCCCCGATGGTGGCCCGTCCAATATGGACGAAATCGAAGATGCCCTGGGGGCGGTTTATCAATATATGAAATCGGTACGGGATGCCTCGGACCCGAGCACAAAATCGCTGGAACTGGCGATTGAGCGGGCCAAACTGGCCGGGAACGACCCGATCTTTGTTCTTGAACGGGTGGCAGAACGCACACCGGCCCCGTTTGGGCAGCATTTGCAATCGGTTGCCGATCAGTCCTGGGGCATCATCATGCGCGGTGCGTCGGTTGCGCTGGGCCGTAAATGGCATGACCAGGTTTATGGTGCCTATCAGCGGCTTATTGCTGGCAAGTATCCGTTCAACCGCAAGTCGGGCAATGATTTGCCCCTGAAAGATTTTGAAGAATTTTTCAGACCCGGTGGCATTCTTGATGCGTTCTACAAACAGGAATTGCTGACCTTTGTTGATGAGAACACCGGAAAACCCAAAGTGATTGATGGCCAGTCCATTACGGTTGATCGTAACTTTACCAGCCAGTTGCGCACCGCAATGAACATTACCAAAAGCTTCTTTAACCAGACAGGCGATCTGTCGGTTGAATTCAGCGTCGCGCCGGTTGGCATGAATGCCAATATCAGCCGTGCGGTTCTGAATTTTGAAGGCCAGCTGGTTGTCAGCAGCCACGGCCCCAGCCGCCCGATCACAGTTTTCTGGCCCAATATCATTGATGGTCCGGCCTCGTCGCGTGTCGATATGTCTGCCCTGTCCGGGGCGGGGCGGTCGATGTCCAAACAGTTCGACGGGCCGTGGTCGTTCCTGCATCTCTATGATGCGGCCAAGAAATCCAACCTCGACAACAATTCCGTCGATATCACCTTTGCCAATGCCAACGGCCAGACTGCGACATTCCGCATTCGCCCGGAAGCCCGTGTGAACGCGTTTTTCAACAGTCCGCTTAGCGGCTTTTCATTGCCCAGAAATCTACATGGGGGACTATCTTCATGACCAGAACCGGTATTTCGACTTTAACGGCTGTTGCAACGGTATTGATGCTGTCGGGCTGTGCCAGCCCGGGATCATCCATCCCCCAGGCGGGCAAGACCTATACCGGTCCGCTTAGTGCGGAGGCCGAAGCCAAGCTGCGCGCCAAGGGGTTTGGCATGAGTGATGCCGAACGCGACAAGCTTGACCAGCTCGATCGCAAGCGCCTTGCTGCCAAGTTTGACTTTCAAAGACTGGGCCAGCCGGTGGATAGCCCGTTTGCCGGGTTTGGCTTTGTCGGGCCTGAAAACATGCCCTTTGCGGTGTATCGCAATGGCAAGGCTGTGACCTTTACCCCCAAAGGGACGGACACCAAACTTGAACAGATTGCCCCGCGCCTAAGCGGTGTTTTGCTGGCCGGTAAGGACAAGGAACGCATTGTGGGCGAAAGCCCGCGGGGCACCATGATGTCCTGGAACACTGCCGACCTTAGCCAGCAGGTGGTTTTGCGCCCGCAAAAAAGCACCTTTAACCTGACCAATGTTTACGATGTTGGCACGGTTAAGGATTCCCCTTACCTGGCAATGGCGGTTGAAGGGGGCCGGGTGGAACTGTGGGACCTGGCCGCTGGTGAAATGGTGGAATTCACCGAAAACAAGGTTTCCCAACCCCGCCAGGTGATGGATGGCAGTGCTTATGACGATGTCATTTACGGCACCAACCGTGGCGAGATCGAGGAATGGAAACCTTCCGTCGATACCACCCGCCTTTATAGCCATGCCGGGCCGGTGCTCGATATTGCCAGTGTGGACGGTGATGGGCATGATTTGATTGTCTCGTCGGCCAAGGATGGCACGGTGACGATTTATGATCGCAAGAAAGGCGAGGTCGTCCATACCCTGGAATTTGATACCGTCGTTTATAACATCGTGGTCTCGCCCGATAATCGTTATGCTGCGATTTTCCAGACCTTCGGCTCGCCCTATTATATTGATTTTGATGCGATGGAATCCCGTCGTCTTTATGTCGGATCGGGCGCGCATATGACCCAGGGCCGTTTTGCCAAAAATGGCAGCCTGCTTCTGGCGCGCGAAGATAACGATATGATCCGTGTCTGGAATACGGAACGCAATAGTCTGGTTGCCAAAATCTCGCCGGAAAAGGGCGGCAATATTGTCGGCTATGACGTCTCCGATAGTTTGGGGCTGATCGCCGTTGCCACCACCAAAGGCAATATCGAATATTGGGATCTGGAAACCGGTCATTACATCCGCACCGCCCTGCATACCGATACGCCATTGATCGGGGTGGAAATCAGCCCGGATGGTACCGAGGCGGTTGTGGCACAGGCCGATGGGCAGCTTGCCCGCTGGCATGTGATGGCCGATCAGCCCGAAAAAACCTTTATGTTCGATTGATATGAAGTTCCCGATTGACGATATCCTGGCCAGTATTCCCGGTCCCGACCGGGAATTTGGCGAGATTGATGACGACATTCAGGAAGCCCTGGATCAGATCGATAACGAACTGATGAAGCGCGGCACCCTGAATGCCGAAGCTCTGGATTGGGATGCCGTTGCCGAACAGGCAGCGGCGGTCCTGTCTCGGTGTGCCCATCTTAAGGCGTTTCATGGGGCTGTTCTCGCACTTACGCACCAGCCCACCACGGCGGCAAATCTGGCCAAGGCGTTTCAGCTTTCGACCTATCTGTTTGCCCAGGCCTGGCAGGAAATGCACCCCAAATCCAAGCGGGCCGGCCGCCTGCGCGATGTCTGGATTGGCGATATTATCGGCTATTTGGCATCCGGGGTGGAATATGTCTGCAAGGCTGAACGCGCCCTGCCAGATGACAGCCGGGCCAAGGCATTGGCACTGGTTGAGCTGGCCTCCCCGCACGGGGTAGATGTTGCGCCCCTGCGTGATGCGCTTGAAGCGGCCAAGTCCCCGCCGCCGCCCCAGGAAAACAAGGTGGCAAATGGCGGGGATAAAGGTGGCGAATTCGTCACGCGGGAGCTAAATGCCCGTGATCGTGCGGTTTTGCGCAAGGATATACGCTCCGTTGCCGACCGCATCACCCAGTTTGACCCGGATGCCCCGGTGGCCTATTTGATGCGGGGATATGCCGCCTGGCTGGAACATAAAACCCTGCCCGAAAATACCGATGGCGTGACCCAGCAACAGGCGATGCCGGCCTTCATCCTCGATGAGCACAAGGCCGCCGCCAGCGACCCGGACGCGGCGAAACTCGCCAAGCTTGAAGACCGCCTTTATATGAGCCCGGACTGGTTTGAAGGCCAAAAACTGGCCGAACGGATGGCGCGCAAGCTGGGCTATGATGCCGTGGCCGATGCCATTGCCCGGCGCTCTGCCGAACGTGTTGCGTCGCTGCCCGGTCTCGATAAATTGCAATATGCCAATAACAAACCCTATGTCTCGCCCGAAATTGCCCAGTGGTTGGCAAATGTGGGTGCTTCGGCGGCAAAGGCCAAGGGGCAGGGCGGGTCCGCCGCCAAAGGGTCGGCGGATGAAACAGCCAATCAGGATGATCCGCAGGAAAGCGAAAACAAAAAGCCCAGCCTGGAAGATGCACTGCGCGTGGCGGATGACGCCGTTGCCAAAAGCAGTTCGGGCCGTGAAACCGTGTTGGCCAAATTCACCCTGGCAAAGGAAATGGCAACACACGGGCTTAAAAGCCATGCCCGCCTGATTTTTGATGAAATTCTTCATGAATTTGGCGTCGCCAAACTGAGTGAATGGGACAAGGCCCTGCTGCGCGAGGTGCAGCAGGAAAGAAGCCGTGTCGGGTGATGAAATCGCCTGGCCATATTGCACATCAAAATTGCCTGCCGGGCGAAATTTCGCCCGCGCGGGCGGAAATCCGCCTGAATTCGACCTTGGGTGATGAAACGCATTTTTAGAAAACTGTTGTTTTGCAATGGTTTGAAAGGGTGTCCCTTGTAAGGGGCATCTTTGGAAATTTGTGCAGATTCTGCCCGGCATTTTTGGGCATGGTGATGATGTGCCGTTCTGTGCCTTGCAGTGTTCTTGAAATCGCACGGCCGTGCGCAACCAGAAAGCGGAAGCTGAAAGTCTATGTCTGTTGATCTGATAAGTGATGCCGTTACAACCACTGAACCCTGGCTGGCCCAGTGTCATTTTGTGCGTATCGCCCAAACCCATGACGATGGCGCACAGGACACGCAGGATGCCCGCAAGGATGAAGGTGCGCAAAAGGACGATCATCCCTTTGATCTGGCAGAGGGCAATGACGAATATTGCAAGGGCCTTGTTGCGGTTTTAACGGCGGACCGCGAGGATTTTGAACAGGCGCTGGAAAAGTTCCTTGCCGATCAGCCGCTCAGGCTTTTGTGGTGTGAAGACATCATGCCGGCAACCCGCTGGATGATGCGCTATCCCAAAGATAAATCCGCCCTTGAACTTGCCCGCATGGTCCATGATTACCGCCCGGTCGAGATTGGGCCGCTAAGTATGGCCGATGGTGTTTCAGGCGAACATGCCGATGCCATTTGGGCGGAATTGAAGGAAGATGTGCGCCCGCTGGATGCCCAGTTTGGTGTCTGGCCGCCTAAAACAGTGCCGGATGACCTTAAGGACGTTCTTTTTGGCGATATCGAAAGAACCGGTAAAACCGACCTTGCCACCTATGTTGTGATTGATGCTTCGAAAATGAAGCATCTGGCGGAAAATCTGGCGACGTCGGGGCTGGAACATCGTTGTCTGTTCACCGGCGAAGCGGGCGAAAATTTGGGCGAGGTTGCGCCTTATCTGGTGAAACTCGACCAGGAGGCACGTTTTACCCGCGATCTGTTATCAAAGGGCGATCGTCCCTGGCAGCATTGGGACCTCGAAGCCGGGTTGTTCGTGCGCTCTTCTGCGGCATTTGAGGATGTCTGGCGGCATTTGCGCAAATTTACCAAGATCCGCGATGCCAGCGACAAGTGGTTTTTTCTGCGTTTTTGGGACCGCATGTTTGTGCATTATTTACACGAACATCCCAAAGGCCCGTTTCCCGATGGTTTCTTTCGCGAAATTGATGTGGTCATCGCCCCGCATAAGGAAGGGGCGGCACGCATTGTGGGTAAAACCGGCCATGACGCAACGGCCAGCGAACCGTTCTTTGAAACTTTCACGGCCTATGTTGCGGGTTATAAACGCAAAGGTTTTATTGACCGGGTGAAGGCCTTTTTTGTTGCCAAATATGACGACAGCCCGGACAGCGATGCGCTGATTGCGCAGTACCAATATGCCCGCAAATTGGCGATGACCTCCGAATTGGCGGTTCTAAAAACGATGGAAGCGCAGTTTGTGCTGCAACGCGCGGATAAGTCAGCTGACCTGCTGGAAACCGAAACAATCCCCGATTTTGACAATATGAGCGACGTCCACCGGGCCGACGCCCTGCTGGAACAGGCAATCAAAATAGCGAGCGACTGATATGGAATATGGCGATTTTTCTGCCAATGCAGATTCAGAAGAAACGTTTTTCCCTTGCAAGCGCGATATGGTTCCCATTTTGCCGGTGCGTTTCTCGCTGCTGCCCTATGACCTTGAAAGCGTGCAGGAACCGACCTCGATTAGCAATCCGGGATCTTACATCATTCGCACGCTACGGCGCGGGTTTGTTTATGTTTATGTGGAGGATCCGCAGGAAACAGATGATGCTACCGATCGTAACGGTCCTGGTGTATGGCACGTCTATCGTTTCGAGACCAAGGGGCAGGACGTCAATAGCGATTTTGTTCCCAGTGGAACTGACAACTATAACCGTGCGGATTTCAGTTTTAACAAATATAAATGGTCTGATGCTTATGGCGCTAAAGACTGGAAATATGATGAGACTGTCGCTGCGCAAAAATTCATAGAGGTTAAGAAATCCTCTAGCAAAGTCTGGCTGGCCTATAGCGAATATCGCTGGCCATCAAAATTTTTTCAAAAGGCCCATCAGGAGAGCTTTCGTAAGCAGATTATGCAGCCTGTTAATCTGCGGGGGCAAAATCAATGGGCTGCCTATATCGGCAAGGCTGAAGAACTGGTTGAGGAATACAAGCCCGCGCCGCTGATGGCAAACCCGCTTCTTTTGAAGCGTTTGAACCTCTCCCAGGTTAAGTTTGCATCATCTATACCGCCGAAGATTTCGGACGAATGTGGTGTCGTTGTTGCGCTGCATGATCCGTTAGGTGACATACGCGAAATGCACCATCGCCTGGCGAGTATGATCGAGCATCGGAGTAATTTTTCCACAGCTTATAAATATCCACTGACGATTGGCCGATATTGTGACGTGCTAAAAGACAAGGTCGATCCACGAGACGGAATGTGGGATTCTTTAGTGGGGAATCCTCCTGCATTTGCTGACGGTTGGGAAAAAAAATATAATAATCTCGTATCCGATATTAAAGAAATAGAAAAAACAACGGACGAACTGGTTGATACTATTCAAAAGTATTTAGGATATCGTCAGAATTTTTTTCTTGGCAAACATATGGACTTGGGGTTCGCGGAAGATAACGATCCGGATGCTGCCGGATATGCCTCTATGTTATTTCAAGTCGGCGTCAAGGGTTTAGGCGCAACGGTGAGGGGCCACTTGGCATTGCGTGATGCCTTAAAGGATGATGGAAAATCTGAGCTTCGAGACTATTTGAAAACTTTTCTTAAAGTATGGGGTGGTTTTAAGTCTGAAGTTTATAACAAAGTGCGTAGATCGCGGCTGGCGTTTGATGGCGTAATTGAAGCCTTTGCGTTGGAACTGGCGGCTGAAGGGTCAATGCACGAAGATCCTTGGCGTCGTGCTTTTCAGAATGCCTACCGTCGGAAAGCTGACGGAACCTTGATGGTTCAAACCGTAAGACTTTCTTATGACGATGCCGTAAAGTTCCTGCAAGGCGGATTTAGTAATCCCGAACTTCAGGATTTGAACGCGCGCATTGATTCATCTGGGAATTTACAGGTTAACGCAACGGATACGCAAAGACAGCGTATGCCCGATGTGGATGTGCCCGCAGTCGAAATAGATGGCAAACTTACCCTGGTTGGCGGGCTAAATGCAGAGCGGAGCATTGTTGCCTTTGATGGCGCTTCTGCTGGTGTTGGAATGCTGTTGGGGGCTTGGTCCTTGTTTGAACTGGCCAAGGCGGAACAGGAAGCGCCTGAGTTATTTAAAAAAGGCGAAATCTCGGCCGTTTTGACGGATAACAAGTTTGCCCTTGCAACAACGGCAGTTGGCATAGCGGACTCCATGCTAACTTTTGGCACAAAAATGTCTCGGACATATGGGCCAACAGAACGTATTGCCGGAGACGCCTTATCTACTCTTTATAAAAAGGCATTACCGCAAGCCGCCAACGAACTTTCCTATGCACCGCGCATGGGAACGGTCGGGGGTGTTGGCCGCATGGTGTCAACTTGGCTGCCCCGTGTGTCTCTGGTCTTGGGGGCATTAATGTCCGTCGGTGCCATTGTGCGGGGTGCAGAGCGCAAGGACCAAGCTGAAATTATTGGCAATACCGCGATGTTGGTCGGGACGCTTATTCTGGGTATTCCGGGCGTCAATGTTGCTGTCGCAGTTGGTGCGGCACTCATTATTGCTACGGGTTTTGCCATTAGTTTGCTGGCATATTCCAAAATTGAGGACATTGTGCGTTCTTCTTTCTGGGGAACATATTCTCCTTACTGGGGAGCGGATAGGGGGTCTTTATCTGAACAGATCCAAAAAATTAAAAATGATCCAGAAAAATTCAATGTTTTTTTTGAGGAAGAGATTTTGTCTTTTCAGGATTTGTTTTGGGGGCTGGTGGTGGAAAATAGTGCGGAGGGAGATGGCTACTTTACGATTAACAGCTCGGCATTTTCTGGAGATAGCTCTGGTGATGTTTTCATTAAAATTAGGCTTGTTAGTAATCCAATTAAAGTAAAATATGATTTATCAAGTGGCGCGTTAACGGGGTTGAATGCGCAAGATGTTAGGGTTCTTAAAATACCAGCAAACAGGCAGCTTGTTATAAGAGTTATTCGCTCGGACCTTCGATGCGATCCTTCCTCCGCTACTGTTTCTGTGGCATATAAACGTGCTCAGGGAGGTAAGGAGTTGTATGCGAGATCAGGGAAATTCGGGAGTATCTAAAGTTGGTTTATGAAGTAGGTAAAAAATACATGGGCATTGCACTTCTTCGGGAGGGAGTTTGCGACGTTGAGCGATTTTTTGCTGGTATGAAGATGTTGGCTGGTTTTACAGCAATCATGGTTTTGGGTTTCACAATGTTTTATTTTTTTCAACCTTATGACCAGAATGATAGAGTTGATAGATATCATCATGTTCAGGGGTTGAGTAAATGGGAGCAGCAAACATATTTTTTGGGATATTGGGGGTACGGATATTTGTGGGGGGAACACTCATCATGGGCGACTACATATTATAAAGGTTGTGTTGAAGATCATGCGTATGGTTGTGAATCCAAGACAACACCGGCAGGATTTGTCTGGATTAAAATGAAAGAATCACCAGGTGATTATATCCGAATGGCAATATTTTTTGCTTTATGGTTTTTCCTTGGATTTGGTTATTTTTTCCTGCGCCGGCCCGCGCCCGTGCGCTTCAATCGTAAGCTCGGTGCTATTTACACGTGGCATCGGGGAAAGCTCTGGATACATCCACAATATATATTTGATTACGACGATAAACTCGGGCTTGACCTATTGGGAAGTGGCGGCTTTAACGGGCCGATGCACATGAAGTTGCAGTTATCCCGAAATCCCAGAAAACTGAAAACGTTTAAACTTGGAACCTATCCGTTTCCTTGTGATGGATATGGTCAATTTTTGGCCAAAAGATTGCAGGAATTCATGCGCGGATCTTACGAGGATCGCGACCGAGGCTGGCCGAAAGATCTGAAATATCCTTGGTGGCAGCGTTCTGTTTTGGGTCGGAAGGAATTGCCGGAAGATATTGATCAACGTGCGGAAGAGTGGTTGCGGTTGCACCGTAAAAATGAGGTGTGAGATCAGAATATATTGAGCGTCGATCCTTTTTGTCTCCGCATGGATAATTTTTGTGCATGAAGGTGTCATAAGTTCAAGATGTTCAAATCAAAAGAATCCGGATCCAGCGTAAAACTGGAAAAATATCTTAACGTATCAGAATTTGAAGGGATATCGCATCCTGCGCAGGATATCGTTGATGTAGAGCACTATGATTTTGGTCGTAGGAAAATGATATTTTTCATCTGTGCTATTGTTGGATGGTTAGAATTTATACTGGACATCGTTCATCCTTATTTGACGGGGAATTTGGATCAGTTTGATCACTATTTGGGGATGGTTGGGAGAGGTTATTTGTGGGGCACGGATGCGGGGTGGAACAAGTCCTATTTATATGATTGTTTGCGATATCATATCCTGGCATGTACCGATACGACGACACCATTGGAATATGTCTTGATCCAGTTTTATGCAGATCCGATGCGATATATTATGACACCTGTTTTTGTTGTGTTTACGCTAACTCTTATGTTCACCTATTTTTTCATCCGTCGTCCTGCGCCGTTTAGAGTTAATCGAACGCTTGGCGCGATTTATGGTTGGGATCTGGGGAAGCTTTGGATCTTACCGGCTTCCGAATTTGATTTTGAATATAAATATGAGATGGATCTTCTTTTGGGCCGATTGTTTGAAAGCGGCCCAATGGTTGTTCGCCTGAAAAACGCAAAAATTCCGAACAAAACGCGGAAATTTAGATTGGGAGGACATCCCCATCGAGATCAATTTCATGGCGCGGTTTTGGGAGCGGCGATTACGGCGTTTCTGAAAAAATCGCGGACGTCCTACATTATCGAAAATGCGCCCAAACGATTGCCTCTGGCATGGTGGAAATGGGCCATTTTCCCTGTGGCAAAACTGCCGGACGATATTGATGCCTACGCCGAAGAGTGGCTTAGAAAATATAAATATTTGTGATCGTATAGCTCATACCTTGAGAAATTTTGGAAGTTTTGAATGAGCAGAGAAAAGTCAAATAATATTTATCTGGGCGTGGCGCTTGGTGCATCAGGAGTTGCTGATGTGGAGCGGTTTTTCGCTGGGTTGAAGATGGTTCTCGGACTTGTGGCTATCGGTGTTTGGCTTGGTTTGGCCCAATATATCTTATTTTTTAAAAATTCATTCGATGATTTAAAGGCCGATAGTTCTGCGGTTAACTTGACTACTTGGCAACGGTATACGAGATTTCTTGGAAATTCTGGCTATGGTTATCTATGGGGTGAACACCCAACTTGGAAAAGAACTTATGAAAAGGGATGTTTAGAGAAAAATTGGTACGGGTGTAATGCTCAAACAACTCCTGAAGAATTTCTTTTGATATTGGTGAAGAGACATCCTCGTAGATATTTAGATATTTTGATGATTTCCTGTGGGTTTTTTTATTTGGCATTCGGATTTTTTTTCCTGCGCCGCCCGGCGCCAGTGCGCTTTAATCGCAATCTCGGCGCTATTTATACGTGGTATCGGGGAAACCTCTGGATACATCCGCAGTACATATTTGACTGCGACTACAAGCTTGGTCTTAACCTTTTGAGCGGTGGCGGCTTTAACGGCCCGATGCGGATAAAATTGCAGTCATCCCGAAATCTCAAAAAACAAAAGACGTTCAAACTTGGAACCTATCCGTTTCCTTGTGATGGATATGGTCAGTTTCTTGGCAAAAGATTGCAGGAATTCATGCAGGATTCTTATGAGGATAGTGGCCATAACTGGCCGAAAAATCTGAAATATCCCTGGTGGCAGCGGTCTTTGTTGGGTCGGAAGAAACTGCCGGACGATATTGATCAGCGTGCGGAACAGTGGTTGCAGTCGCAAAAGAAGACAATGCCCTGAACAATTACGTGTCATGCCCGCAAACTGGTGGGGATGACGGTTGTGACGGTCTGGGAACAATAGAAGCGCAGGCTATACTGTGCGAAGAAAATACCGTGTTGGAACACACAAAAAAGCGAGCAAACGAAATGGAATATGGCGATTTTTCTGCCAATGCAGATTCAGAAGAAACTTTTTTCCCCTGCCAGCGCAGCAGCATTCCCATTTTGCCGGTGCGCTTTTCGTTGCTGCCGTATGATCTGGATAATGTGCAGGAACCGACATCAATCGGCAATCCCGGGTCCTATCTTGTCCGTACGCTGCGGCGCGGGTTTGTTTATGTTTATCTCGAAAATCCGCAGGAAACAGAGGATGCCAGCGACCGCAAAGGGCCGGGCTCCTGGTATGTGTTTCGCTATGACACCAAGGGCCAGGATATTAATGGCGACTTTGTGCCCAGCGGAACCGACAGCTATCATCGCGCCGATTATAGTTTCACCAAATATGAGTGGACCGATAATTACGGCGCGGACACCTGGAAATATGACAGTTCCACTCCGGCCAGCAAAACCATCTGGGTGCCAAAATGGGCCAGTAAGGTGTGGCTGGCTTATAGCGAATATCGCTGGCCCCCGGCATTTTTTCGCCAGGGCCATCAGGAAAGCTTCCGCAAGCAGATTATGCAGCCGGTTAATTTGCGCGGGCAAAACCAGTGGGCGGCTTATATCGGCAAGGCAGCAGAACTGGTCGAGGAATTTAAACCCACACCCTTGCGCACAGACCCGACCCTTGCCGCGCGCTTAAGCCTGTCGCAAACCAAATTTGCCACAGCAACGCCGCCGCAAATTTCGGATGAATGTGCCGTTGTCGCGGCGTTGCATGACCCGCTGGGCGACATTCTGGAAATGCAGTTTCGCTATGCCGCCAAGATCGAGCACAAACAGAATTTCTCCAATGCCAATGTTTACCCGCTCACCATCGGCCGGTTTTGTGAAGCGGTGAAAGACCAGGTGCCGAAACGGGATGAATGGTACCAGATGCAGGACCCCGCCTTTGCCAATGGCTGGGAGGTGAGTTATCAGAACTTGAAATCGATCATTGACGCGATTGATAATACGCTTGATGAGTTGATTACCGGGATCAATGTCAGCATTGGTAATGAAAGCGACCATCATCTTGGCAAGCATTTGACGCTTGGCTTTGAGCAGTCAAATGATCCCGATGCGGTTGGTTATGCGTCCTTGCTTTTGGGGCGTGCGCTTGCCGGGCTGGGGGCAACAGCGAAGGGACATATCGCCATTCGCAAGGGGCTTGGCGGGGCAGAGGATATTCCCAATGCCGATCAAAATAGCGGATCATCACTGCTTAAACCCTTACGTCTGTTCATGAAAGCCTGGGGCGGTTTTAGCCCCGGCGTGTTTGAACGTATCCGGCGTTGGCAGTTTTCATTTGATATCACGCTGGAAGCCATTGCACTTGAGGTTGCCGCCGAACGGGCCGTGCTGGAAGGGTCGGAATTTCGCAATGCGATCTCCAATGGTTATCGCCGCTCGGCAACCGGCACCCTGATGCTGACCAAGCGGACGGTATCTTACGTGGATGCCGTGAAATTCCTGCAAGGGGCGTTTAATGACGCCCAGGTCGAGGACCTGTTGGCCGGTATCAGCCCGACGGGACAATTGCATATGTCCGCCCTGGATAGCCGAATGCCGACAGTGGATATCCCGGCCGTCGAGATGAATGGCAAATTGGAGCTGATGGGCGGTTTGCGCGCCGACCGGACCATTCGGTCCATTGAAACCGGAACCGCCGGGATTGGCGTTTTGCTCGGCGCCTGGGCATTGGTTGAAACGGCAACCGCGCATAAAAAGGCCAACGAGCTGTTTGAAAAAGGCGCCATGACGGGCTTTTTGACCAGCAAGGAATTTACCCTGACGGCAACGGCAATCGGTGTGGCTGATGCGTCTTTGGGCCTGGCATCCAAAACCATGAAGATGGTGGCACCTGCCCAGCAGATCACACAGGATGCGTTGGAGGTTCTTTATAAAAAGGCCATTCCACAAGGGGCGGATGATCTGATTTATGCGCCGCGTTTAGCCTCGACCTCCGGGATTGGCCGTGTGGTCACAACCTGGTTGCCCCGTGTTTCGATTTTCCTGGGGCTTGTGATGTCAGTCGGCGGTATTTATCGCGGGGTCGAACGGGATGATCCAGCCGAGATTATTGGCAATTCAGCCTTGCTGGTCGGCACGGTGCTGATGTTGTTCCCGGCAACGGCCTGGATTGGGGCGGTTGTTTTGCTGGTTGGGCTTGGCATAACGTTTCTGGCCTATTCCGACATCGAAGATGTGGTGCGCAAATGTTTCTGGGGCAGTGGTGCGCCTTATTGGGAGTTGCAGGTGCGGCCCTCGCCCAACGAGTTGATCGAGGAAACGCGCAATCTGCCAGGGCAATGGAAACAGCATCTGGAAGAGGAAATTCACTGGTTTGAAGATTTGCTTTGGACCATGACAATTGAAAACAAAACCGTCGATGACGGCATGTTTGTTATTGAAAGCCCGGCCTTTACCGAAGAAACACCCGGCACGCTCGATTTGAGCATTCGGGAGCTTTATGGCCGTTCATGGCATGTAAGTTATGATCTTTCTACCGGACAGATCAGTGGTGATGATAGCGGCCAGGTGCATGTTGATTCAATGGCCGGGTCTTCGAGCATTGTTGTCAAAATTGATCCGGCACCGGCGCGTGACAAGCAGAAGATGATGCTCAGCCCGTCTCAATATTACATGCCGGCCGATCCGGGTGATTTTGTCCGGGCGGAATATACCCGCGGCGAAACGGGCCAAACCTATACCGCACATCTTAGCAATAAAGGGCACCTGTGATGGTGCCATCGCCCGATAAACCGGATTTTGGGCGCGGCGGTGTGTCGCGTCCACAATCCGATGTGGTGGATGTGCAGCAATATTCGTTTGGCCGCGTAAAGATGGCCGCGGGTCTGGTTGCATTGGCGACATGGTGTGCGACCCTCTGGTGGCTTTTTTTACCCTACATCATGGGGCAGGCGAGCCCGCTTGATCATTTCCTGGGTAAAATCGGCCGGGGATATGTGTGGGGCGAAGATCCGGCCTGGGCGCAGAATTATGCAAACCAGTGTCTGACAAAAAATTTCTACGGTTGTGCATCGGATACAACACCGTTTGAATTTATGATCCTGCAATTTCACGCTAGTCCGAAATCTTACATCATTCCGCTGATTGCGCTTGTGCTGATCGCTATTGCGGGATTTGCCTGGTTTTTCATGCGCCGCCCCGCGCCCATTCGGTTTAACCGCCAGGTCGGTGCCATTTACGGTGTCTCCGAAGGGACATTATGGATACGACCCGCGACTGATTTTGATTTTGCTTATGAAGGTGAATGGGACCCGCTTTC
>JBNKVZ010000031.1:0-34593 GCA_050299455.1 Thalassospira sp. | reverse complement strand
CACTGGTGCAAAACGGATATGTGATGCGCGATGATGCCGGTCTGTACCACATGCGCCGTTTGCCCGGTGAAGCCAGTGCCGATCGTCGTGCTTGGGGGACGGTTTTGCGCCTTGTCGACGGCAGCTTGCGCGAAGCGGTTCGCCTGACGGATGAAACCGGGTTCATTGGCGTTTTCGATGATGCGCAGCAGGTGCGATATCTCAACAAGATGCTGCCCGCGCGTGAAATACGTTATGACCGCGATATCTCGGTGGCG
This sequence comes from Thalassospira sp., assembly GCA_050299455.1. Classification (GTDB taxonomy): domain Bacteria; phylum Pseudomonadota; class Alphaproteobacteria; order Rhodospirillales; family Thalassospiraceae; genus Thalassospira. The sequence continues at coordinate 34,336 of JBNKVZ010000031.1, read as the reverse complement.
CGCATTGCGGCCCATGTTGCAACCGGTCAGGTATTGCTGGCGGGGCTGCCGGAGGCGGAACTTAAGGCTTATTGCGCGACACTTGCCCAAAGCCATGAGGATGTTGATGTCGATGCCCTGATCGCGCAGATCCAAACGGTGCGGGTCGATGGTTATTCACTGAATTTGCAAGGACGGATCGAGGGGGCTGCAGGCATGGCCGCCCCTATTTTTGATCGCAATGGACATATGGTGGCCGCACTGAACATTGCCGGTCCACGGGAACGTATTGCGGCACGACAGGACGAAATCCTGTCGGTCGTTATCAAGGCAGCACAACAGGCTTCGGCTGCCTTGTCAGAAATACGTCGGGAAAGCCGATAAACGGTTTTTCCGGCCAGAAGCCAACGCAATTTTATCCTGAGAAAAATCAGGCTGTGAAATTGCATATTAAAAATATGGGAGGAAAATAATGTTCTTGGAAAAATTGCTCAAAGGGGCGTTGGTCGGGGCTGTTGCCCTGTCATTTGCCACGGCGGTGCAGGCAGAAGACTTTCCGTCACGCGGGATTGAATTTGTTGCCGGTTATGGCCCAGGCGGCGGGCATGATACCATGTTGCGCGCGATGGCGAAGGTCATTCGCGACAACGACCTGTCGCCAGTGCCGATTAATGTGGTTAACAAACCTGGTGGCGGCTCGGCTGTGGCGCTGGGTTACTTGAATTCGCACAAAGGCGATGGTTATTTTTTGATGTCGGCAACGTCATCATTCCTCACCACACCGCTGACCTCGAATATCGGGCTGAATTACACCAATTTTACCCCGATTGCGCGTTTGGGCGTCGATCCAGAATTGCTGGTTGTCAACGCGTCGGGGAATTACCAGACACTCGATGAAATTGCAAAAGCCGACAAGGTTTTGAATGTTGGTGGCAGTGGCACAGGCTCGATTGAGAATATTGTCGTTATCAAGCTTGAAGAAGCCCTGGGCAAGAAACTGAATTACATTCCATTTCAGGGGGACGGCGAAGTCACGGCGGCATTGCTTAGCAATCAGATTGATTTTGCCATTACCAATACGGGCCCGGTTGGGGACTTTATCAAAACCGGCCGGTTTCATGCATTGGCAATCACCACCGAAAAACGTGTCAGCCTGTTCCCCGATGTGCCGACATTTCTCGAGCAGGGTTATGACATCAATCTGAGCCTGTTTCGCGGTGTTGTGGCCGCAGGCGGAATTAGTGATGAAGAAAAAGACTATCTTTTCAAGATGGTCAAGGCGATGAGCGAAACCAAGGAATGGCAGACCGATTACATTGTGCCGAATTCGATTGTGCCTGATTTCCTGGGGCCGGATGAATTTGGCAAATATCTTGCGGGTATGAACGAAGTTTACAGAACCTCGCTGACCAATCTCGGGATCATCAAGTAAGAAATTTCCGAAAAAACGGAGTTCTCCATGAAAATTTCGGAGATCATTCTTCTGGGCGGGCTGTCGGTATTTTCCGGCAGCCTCCTTTGGGGCAGTCTTGACATGCCTTATTCCAGCGGCACCACGTTTGGGCCTGGTTTTCTTCCCCTTAATATTTCCATTGCCTTGCTGGTTTTGATTGCCGCTTTGGTTATTCGGACCGTGATACGTTCAAAGCGGGGTTTGGCCCCCTCAAAGGCGACAGCGGGGCATGGTAGCCATGACGGGGATAATGGGGGTGTTGAAACGCTAAGCGCAGTGATGCTGACAGGGGCAATTGTTGCGATTGCACTGTGCATTTATGCGATGTCATTCATTGGCGTTTTGATCCCGCTTGGTGTTTTGCTTGTGATTTTGTCGTGGCGGTTTTCCGGTCACGGGTTGCTGAAATCGGTTGCGGTCAGCCTGATTGTGCTGGCGGTAATTTACCTGATCTTTTCGGTCTGGCTTCGCATCCCCCTTCATTGATCGCCCGTCCCTTGAACTTCTGTTCTGGAAACAGCCATGCTTGATACTCTTGCCAGTCTCAGCGGCGGCTTTGAAACCGTGCTGACTTTTCATAATATCCTTCTGGTCTTTGTGGCTGGAATTATCGGAACCGTCATCGGGGCATTGCCGGGGCTGGGGCCATCCGCCGGTATTGCGCTGATGCTGCCTTTGACATTTGGTATGCCCCATGCCTCGGGCCTGTGCCTTCTGACCGGGGTTTATATGGGCACCATGTATGGCGGTCGTATTACCTCGATCCTGATCAACACGCCCGGCGATGCGCCTGCGATTATTACCGCCCTTGAAGGCTATCCGATGATGCGTCAGGGCAAAGGGGGGCTCGCCCTTGGTATTTCGGCGATCAGTTCGTTTGTCGGGGGCTTTTTTGGCCTGGCGGTGCTGGTGTTTTTTGCGCCCGTCGTTGCCGAATACGCCGTTTTCCTGGGCCCGCCGGAATATTTCATGCTGATGCTGGTCGGGTTAAGCACGATTGTGCTTTTGGCCGGGGCCGATGTTTTCAAGGCCTTGATCGTCACCTGTTTTGGTTTTCTGATCAGCACGTTTGGCAGTGATTACATTTCCGGCCATATCCGGTTTGCCTTTGTGCCCGAACTTATCGAAGGCATCGATTTTGTCGCGATCATCATTGGGCTCTATGGCCTGGGCGAGGTTTTTTATAATCTCGAGCGCAAAATCGTTCTTAATCTGGGCAAGCCCAATTTCAGTTTTGCCGACTATATCCCCGGTCGGAAAGAGATGAAAGAAGCCACAGCCCCCACCTTTCGCGGGTCGATTTTGGGCACCTTCATTGGCATTTTGCCCGGTGCTGGTGCGACAATTGCCACTTTTCTGGCCTATGCGCTGGAACGTAAATTGTCAAAAACGCCCGAAAATTTTGGCAAGGGGGCCATTGCCGGTCTTGCCAGCCCCGAGGCATCGAACAATGCCGCCGTTCCGGGGTCGCTTATTCCGCTTATTACGCTGGGTATTCCGGGGTCGGGTGGGACAGCGATTATGCTGGGCGCGTTGATCATGTTCGGGTTGCAGCCCGGCCCGCTTTTGATGATCCAGTCGGGCGATGTGGTTTGGGCGATGATTGCCGGTCTGATTTTGGCAAATTTCTTTTTGCTGGCATCAAATGTGTTGTTGATCCCGCTTTTTGTGAACTTGCTGCGTCTGGTGCAAAAACATCTGCCCAGTATTGTGGTCGGGCTGTGCATTGTCGGGGCGTTCTCGCTGAATTACGGCACGTTTAATATCTGGATCGCGCTGATTTTCGGTGTGGTCGGCTATTTGATGCGCAAAAACGATTATCCGACCGGTCCGTTCATTTTGGCCGTGGTGCTGGCCCCGCTGGCCGAAAACTATTTCCGCCAGTCGATCATGCTCGCACAGGGGTCATGGAGCATCTTTATCGACCGGCCGGTATCGCTGGCACTGGTTGTCTTTATGGTTCTGGTGATTTGCGCCAGCATCATTAGCAAGCAGTTCATGCGCCGCCGACAGGTCGGAACAGACTAGACCGAATGATACAACCAAGATCCGCGACCAGCATTTTGCCTGGTCGCGGCTTGATCAGACTGAATTTTCAGAACACATAAATCTAGAATTAAAGGACCGAACTGGCATGGACGCACCCACATCACATTGGCGCAAAGCAGCCTTCACGCCAGACCAAAGCGGTGCTTTGAACGGGCTGGTGGTTGTTGACCTTTCGCGTCTTGTCGCCGGCAATATGACATCGCTGCAATTGGCCGATTTCGGGGCCGATGTTATCAAGGTTGAACCGGTCTCGTCGGGCGACCCGTTACGGGCCTGGAAAAGTGAAGGTGTGTCGTCGTTCTGGAAGGTTTATGGGCGGAACAAACACAGCATCGCCCTTGATTTTCGCAAGGATGGCGCGATTGACATTTTACGCGGCCTGATCGCCCATGCCGACGTTTTGATTGAAAATTTCCGCCCCGGCACGATGGAAAAAATGGGCCTGGCCCCCGATCAATTGCGCAAGGATCATCCGGGGCTGGTGATTTTGCGGGTATCCGGTTTTGGTCAGACCGGACCCTACAGCCCGCGCCCGGGTTTTGGCACGATTGTCGAAGGCATGTCGGGTTTTGCGCATCGCAATGGCGAAGCCGATGGCGGGCCGCTATTGCCGCCTTTGGCCCTGGCCGACATGATTGCCGGTTTATATGGCGCGTTTTCGGTGATGACGGCCTTGCGGGTGCGCGATGATACCGGGCAGGGGCAGGTGATTGACCTGTCATTGTTAGAACCGATTATTTCCACCCTTGGCCCCGAAGCACTGGATTTTGCCCTGACCGGCAAGGCCAAGCCACGGGTGGGCAATGGTTCAAATACATCGAGCCCGCGCAATGTTTATCAAACGGCAGACGGGTTATATGTTGCCCTTTCCGGGTCGATGCAGCGCATGGCAGAACGCCTGTTTCGTCTTATGGGCCGGGATGATATGAACAGCGATCCTCGCTATGCGACCAATGCGGCCCGTGTTGCCCATCGGGCAGAGGTGGATAAAATCGTTGGCGACTGGATTGCGCAATATACCCGTGATGAAGTGATGGAAAAATTTGAAGCTGCCGAAATAACCGCGTCACCGCTTTATAACATTGCCGATATTCATGAAGATCGGCATTTCATTGAACGCGGTGTGTATGTTGATGTGCCCGATGATGACCTTGGCGAAGTCGCGATGCACAGCCCGGTGCCACGCCTGTCTGAGACCCCGGGCACCATTCGTTTCGCCGCCCCCCGGCTGGGCGAGCATAGCGAACAGATCCTGCGTGATATTGGCTATGATGATGACCGAGTTAAGGCTGCCTTTGACAGGGGTTTGGTCAGCCGGAGTACGGATAAATGACGGTTTTGCAGGATCAATCCTCTTATTCGTGGCGGTCATTGTTATATGTACCCGCCAATAATGCACGATTTTTGGCTAAGGCGCAGCAGCGCGGTGCCGATGGTGTGGTGCTGGACCTTGAAGACAGCGTGCCCGACACCGACAAGGAAAATGCCCGCAACCTGTGCGCTAACGCCATTGCCGAAATGGCCGATGGCCCCAGCGATGTTCTGGTTCGGATCAATGCCAGCCTGCGACAGGCCATTCCCGATTTGGAAAAAATCGTTCAGCCGGGTTTAAAGGCCATTTTGCTGCCCAAAGCCGACCGGCCCGATAAAATCGCCCTGCTGGCGGAAACCCTTGATGAACTCGAAGCCGAGCGCGGGATTGCACCCGGCAGCATCAAGTTCATTCCCATGATCGAGGCCCCGGCGGGTTTTTTCGCCGCCAGTGATATTGCCACGGCGTCATCGCGTTCAATTGGCTTGTTGTTGGGCAGCGAAGATTTCGCGACCGAGGCCGGTATGGAGCCAGACCCGGAAACCCTGTTATTACCGCGCCAGCAACTGGTTTTTGCCGCGCGCAAGGCGGGGCTTGTGCCCTATGGTTTGCTGGAAAGTGCGGCCGATTATGCCAATGTTGAAAGGACCCTGGAAATTGCCCGACGCGCCGCCCGGTTTGGCTTTGAAGGATCGACCTGTGTGCATCCGGCATTGGTGCCGGTTTTAAACCAGGCCTTCTCCCCCAATCCCGACCAAATCACCCACGCCCACGAGGTCATGGCAACCCTTGAGGCCGCAGCGGCACAAGGCAAGGGTGCCGCGGTTTTAAAAGGCCGCATGATTGACGCCCCAATGCGCAAACGCGCCGAAAGGCTGCTGGTCCGGGCACAGCGTTTTGGGCTGATCTGACGTGTCAGTGTCAGCATAACCGACGAGAAAACCGGGAAACGGCAAGGGCTGTTTCCCGGTTTTGTTTTGCAGAGGCTGAAAATGAGGTTGCTGGCCGGGCAGCAAGCAGGGACCCAATTTGTCGCATTTATCGAAGAAGCGGGGAATGTTGCCCAATGTGACGGCGCAACATACCGTTTAACAGGTATGCTGCGCCGTTGTGTTGTTTATGCGCCTATAGATTTAGCGATAAAGCAGGGTCGGCAATGCCAGGCTGAGTTGCGGGATGAAGGCCAGCATGAACAGCACGATCAGCAAGGGAACCAGGAACGGTGCGGTGGCCTTGACGCATTCCTCGAACCGGACACCCGACACGCGCGAGAGCACATACAGCACCATGCCGACAGGCGGGGTGAGCAGGCCCAGCATAAGGTTAAGAATAACGATGATGCCCAGATGGACCGGATCAATCCCGACCGTGTGGGCAACTGGCAGCAAGACCGGCACCAGAATGGTAATGGCGGCAATGGTTTCCATAAAGCAGCCAACGACCAGCACCAGCGCCATGATCAGAATAATGATCAGGTTTTTGTTGTCGGTAAAGCCAAGCACAAAGTGTGCAAGATGCTGTGCCGATTGATTGGCCGTTAAAATCCAGGCGAAAATCGCGGCGGCACCCACAATCAGCATAATGGCGGCGGTGGTTTCAACCGTATCCATCGTCACACGCAGTAAATGGCGCATGGTTAGTGTGCGATAAACCAGCAAGCCCAGCAAAAGCGAATAGGCGACAGCACCAACGGCGGCCTCGGTCGGGGTGAACAGGCCGGTGGAAATGCCGCCAATAATGATGACCGGGGTCATCAGCGGCAAGACGGCTTCCTTGGTTGCACGGCCCAAAACGCCCCAGGCAAAGGCCTGGTCACGCGGGTAGTTGCGCCGGCGGGAATACCAGGCCACCATCACCATCAGGGATACCGCCATTAAAAGACCCGGGATGATCCCGGCCAGAAAAAGCTGACCAATGGAAACCTGGGCAATCACCCCAAACAGAACAAGCGGCAGGGAGGGCGGAATGATGGGACCGATGGTGGAGGATGCTGCGGTAATGCCAACGGCAAAGGGTGTGTCATACCCGGCATCGCGCATCGCCTTGATTTCGACATTGCCAAGGCCACCGGCATCGGCAACGGCAGCGCCTGACATGCCGGCAAAAATAACGCTGGCCCCTACATTGACATGACCCAGGCCACCGGGCATCCAGCCGACAATAGCACGGGCGAAATTGAAAATACGCACCGTGATGCCGCCGGTATTCATCAAATGGCCGGCCATGATGAAAAACGGCACGGCCAGCAGTGGAAAGCTGTTTACCCCGCTGATCATATTATGAAGCATGCTGATTGGCGGCATACCGGCAATAAACAGATAGACCAGCGATGACCCCGCCAGGGCAACAGCCACCGGTGCGCCGCAAATCAACAACACGGCGAGCAGAATGAACATGATTGCCAGGCTCATGATGCGGGCCTCCGAAGGGTGTGAAAGGCGCGGAAAAGGGTAACGAGGGCGGCAAGTGCCAGGCAAATGACCACGGCCCAGAACATCCAGGCCCGTGACACATCAATGCTGATCATGCGTTGATGGCCCATGCGGTTTGCCAACGTAACGCCCGACCAGGCCGCATAGGCAAAAAAGCCCGCCGTGACCAGATCCATCAGAAAAAACAGGGCGCGTGATGCAGCCTTGGGAATATAAAGATGGAAGAAATCAAGATAGATGTGGCTTTTCTTGCGCGCACAAATGCTTGCCCCTGAAAAGGTAACAACAATCAAAAGGTAACGCGCGATTTCCTCGGTCCAGGAAATTGAATTGTTCAGGACATAACGCGAGAAAAACTGCAAAAAAACCACCAGAATCAGTGCCCAGAAAACGGCAAATACCGGCGCATCCCACCAGGAAATATCGCTGATATCGGTTTGCTGGGCGTCTATCTGGCTGGTGATTTCCTTGGCAATTTCACTGTCGCTTGTAAGCTTGTTCATGGCCCACCTTCGGCATCAGACAGCATGACGGACGGATGAAGCATCCCGTAAGGAGCCTTTTCATCCGTCCCATTTTTCAGGCACAAAAGGGCAGATTACTTGCCAATCGCCTGCAAACGTTCAAACGTCGCGGGGGACCAAGGCATGTCTTTGCCTTTCAAAAGCGGCTGGACAATATCCATGAAAGGTTGACGGTCAACTTTATGAACCTTCACACCTTTGTCCTTGAACCACTGAACAAGTGATGATTCCTGATCACGGACTTCCTTGGTGGCTTCGACAGAGGCTTCGCGCAGGGCGGCAATAATGATTTTGCGATCTGCATCATCAATATTGTTATAGGTGTTGCCCGACATCAGGGTGGTCAGGGTTGCCATGGTGTGGCTGGTCAGGCTGATATCGCTTTGGACTTCGTAAAACTGGGCCGCCTTGATGGTTGGCAGCGGGTTTTCTTCCGCATCGACAACACCCTGCTGCAGGCCAAGGTAAACTTCTGAAAAGGCCATCGGCGTCGGGTTTGCACCAACCGCCTTGGGAAACATGGTATAGGCCGGGGCGTTGGGAACGCGAATTTTCAGGCCCTTCATGTCGGCGGGTTTGAGGATCGGTTTGTTGGCCGTCACCTGACGTGTGCCATAATAGGTATGGGTAATCAGGACATTGCCGGTGGCGTCTTCATAACCTTTTGCCATTTCATCGCGCAGGTCGCTGTTCCAGAAGGCTTGCCAGTGGTCGAAATCGCGAAAGACAAACGGGTAATCGATCAGGCCAATTTCCGGGTAGCTTTGCGCCATAAAGGCCGGGCCGGTATAGATCAGGTCAACTGTTCCTAATGACAGGCCTTCATTGATCGATTCTTCATTGCCCAGCGAGGATGACGGAAAAACCTGCATTTCATAGCGGTCATCGGTCTTTTCCTTGATTTCCTCGGCCGCCTTTAACAGCACCTTATGATAGGGCGTTGACTCATCATAGACATGGGCAAATTTAAGCACTGTTGTTGCTTGTGCGGGCGACATCAGCCCGAACGCAATGGTTGCAGCGGCAAGGGCTGTGGATGGCACAAGTGTCTTGAGTGACATAAACATTGATGGGTTTCCTCCCGTAATATAATTGGGTTTTTGTTGTGATTTTTATTGGTTTTGCCGCATTTTGCGGATGTGCAGGCAGGCTGCGGCACAAGGCCGCAGTCCTGCCCGTTTGATTATTTTTATTGGTTTAGATGAACGAGGGGCGTGTTACAGAACCGCGCCAATTTTCCAGGGCACAAATTCATTGTCGCCATAGCCAAAATCTTCGCTTTTGGTTTTGGCCCCCGAGGCCGTATCAAGCAGGGTGTTGTAAATTTGCAGGCCCAGTTCTTCGTGGGTTTGGTCGCCGGTAATCACGGTGCCGCAATCAATGTCCATATCTTCGGACATGCGGGCAAACAGGCTGCTGCTTGATGCCAGTTTAAGGGACGGGGCCGGTTTGGCCCCAAAGCACGAGCCGCGACCGGTGGTAAAGGCAATGATATTGGCACCACTGGCGACCTGGCCGGTGGCCGAAACCGGGTCATAACCGGGGCTGTCCATGTAAACCAGTCCGTTTTTACGCACCGGATAGGCATAACCAATGGCATCGGCCACCGGGGCCCGGCCCGATTTGGCAACTGCACCCAGCGATTTTTCCAAAATGGTGGTCAGCCCGCCGCGCTTGTTCCCCGGCGAGGGATTGTTATCTAGCGTGGCATTGTTCTTTTCGGCGTAGTCTTTCCACCATTCGATCATGTCGGCAATGCGCACGCCGGTTTCGGCATCGGACCGGGCGATCAGCAAATGTTCGGCGCCAAAAATTTCCGGTGTTTCGGAAAGCAGGCTGGTGCCGCCGGCTGCAACCAGAAGGTCACTGGCAACACCCAGGGCCGGGTTGGCCGACAGGCCCGAAAACCCGTCTGATCCGCCACATTGCATGCCCAAAACCAGTTCGGAAACCGGGCAGGTTTCGCGTTGATCCTTTGACACGGCAGCGGCAATGCCATCGAGAACCTCAACAGCCTTGCGCACCGCCGATGCCGAACCCGATGCCGACTGGATATTAAAGCTGGCATAGCGCGCGGCGTAATCCGGGTCTTCTTTTTCGCCATAAGCGCTGAGCTGGTTGACCTCGCATCCCAAGCCAACCAGCAACACACCGCCAAAATTGGGGTGGTCGCGATACCCCGCCAGGGTACGCACCAGAATGTCATAGCCTTCACCATGATTGACCATGCCGCAGCCCTGGTCATGCACGATGGGGGCAAAACCATCAATATCGGGATATTTGGGCAACAGGGTGCGGGTGGCGGCCTCGGCAATGGCGCGGCATACGGTGGCTGAACAGTTCACCGTTGAAATGATGCCGATATAATTGCGCGTGCCAACCCGGCCATTTTTACGACGATATCCCATAAAGGTATCGCGCGCTGGGCGCGGCAGGACAGGGGCTTCGGCCTTGTTTGCGCCAAGGCGGGCATCGCCCATTGCCAGATTGTGGCTGTGAACCAGCGTGCCTGTTGCGATGTCAGCCGTTGCCACGCCAATGACCTGGCCGTATTTGACAATCTGTTCGCCTTTGGTGATGTCGCGTGCGGCAAATTTGTGCCCGGCACCGATATCCTCGGTGACGGTAATGCCCGGAGAGGATGTTTCACCCGATTGCAGGGGCAAAAGCGCAATCAGGACATTGTCGGTGTCGTTCAGGCGAAGGGCGTTAATCTTCATGGGGCGGGAACCTTGTTGATCATGGCGGTAAGCGCGGGTTTTTGTGATTTATCACCGTGGCTTTGCGCCCAATCGATGAAACCACGGATGCGGCGCTCTATCTTTTGACGATGATTTTGGGCAATGTCAGCCAGTTTATGATCCAGAAACGGATTGCGAAAGCGATCCAGCGTTGTCGCAAGATAGGCGCGCGCTTTATCTTCCAGCCCTGCGGCGGCAAAACCGGGCAGAACCTCGGTCTTATACATGGTTTGCAGGGCATTGAGCGTTTCATCATCTTCCAGAATGGCTTTGACCGATACTTCCGGGTTGCTGCCCTGTTGTTGCCAGCGTTCGGCAAGCCAGGTGTGGCCCAGATTAAGGATAAACAGTTTCAGGGCTTCGATTTCACCCAGTGTATCGACCAGTTCAATGGCAGCATGTTCACATGGCAGAACCAGCCCCGGCTGATTTTCCACAGCCCACAAGGCATAAGGTTCGCAAATGGCCCCGGCCGGTTCAATCGGTTCGGAAACGATGCGGTCAACCAGCGAATTTACCCAGATAATCCGGTTTTGCAGCCAGTCCTGAAAATCGCTGTCATCCTGTTCGGCCAATGCCATAACGCAGGACCGCAACACCGCCCCGTTTTCGGGGATCAGTTCCATCGGCATGATGGTTAACGGGCGACCGTGGGCAAGGAAGCGTTCCTTAAGCAACAGGCGCAATTTTGCCGGAAAGGACATGCCCTGGTCAAAGTCGTTTTGTTGGTCAACCGGCTGCGGGGCATAGCCCGCATCGGCGGTATTTGACACCACATATTCGACTTCATTGACAAAAACCGAAACGATCCTGGGCCAGTCCGTGGCCGTCGACAGGGTCCGCGTGACGGAACATACCCGTTGTTCGCGATCAACAATTTCGCCAGCTTCCAGGCCACGTATTTTTACCGGGTAGCCATCCGCGGCGGCAAGGGCGGCAAGGCGGCCACTGCGTGCGGTGGCACCACTGGATTGCACAATTGTGATCGGGCCGATGGCCTGACCCTTTTTCAGGGCCTCGTCCACGAACAGGTCAAAATGGGCTTGCAAAAACCGGCTGGTGCCAAATTGCAAAATGGGCGTGGGGCTGTTAGCGGACATGAAGAACCGCCTTTACAATTTCTTCGCGGTCATGGAGCCAGATTGTGAGCTGTTCAACACCGTTATCGAACGATCCTTCGTGGGTGTTTAACAGATCAACAGGAACATCACCGGCCCGCATATGCGACATGACTTTGTCAAAATCGGCGCGCAGGGCGTTGCGACTGCCCATCAAGGTGGTTTCACGTTTGTGGAATTCCGGGTCATCAATGCGCAATTCGCCCTTGACCACCCCAACCAGAACCAGGGTGCCGCCATGGGCCAAATCATTGATGGCGACATTCATGGCATGGATGTTGCCGGTGGCGTCAAACACGGTTTCAAAACCGTCTTCGGGCAATTTGGCATTGGCATCATTAACCAACACACCCTTGGCCCCCTTGACGATGGCACAGGCACGCTCAAGGCGCTGCTGGCTGGTGTCGCGCAGGGTGATTTCGGCCCCCTCAATGCTGGCAAACAGGGCCGTGCCAATGCCAATGGGGCCTGCGCCAACAACCAGTGCCCTGGTGCCGGGCTGGATGCGTGACCGACTAACCGCATGGGCGCCGATTGCCAAAAATTCAACCATTGCCGCGTCGCGGGCCGAAAGGCCCTGTGCGGGGTAAAGGTTGCCTTCGGGAACGCTGATCTGGTCGCACATGCCGCCATCGCCATGCACGCCGAGAACCGAAATCGACATGCAGCAATTTGGTTTGCCAATTTTGCAGGCATGGCAGGTGCCGCAGGTGACATAGGGATTGACGACAACAAGGTCGCCCTCGGCAATTTCACCATTTGACGAGGCATCAAGCGCGATGCCCGAAAGTTCGTGGCCCATGACCCGGGGATATTGCAAAAATGGATGCAGGCCTTCCATGATGTGATAATCCGTACCGCAAATCCCAATCGCACGAATCGCAACGCGGATATGGCCCGCCTTTTTCACCGGAAACGGGGCTGATCCGTTGCTGAGTGTGCCCGGTTTTTCGCATAGGATGGTTTTCATCAAGGTCATGGCGCTTCTCTGCTAACTGTGTTTCGGGTCTGGATTGCCCAAATTGTATTTTATACATAAAAAACAAGTTCGATTTGCCGTCAATCGTTTTTTATGAATAAAATACCAATGTGGGAAATTTACGCCGTCACAAAGCAATTGCGTTTCGGCGGACCAGCGGGCATTTTCAGACGACTATGCGGTGAGACAGGAAAAAACGTGGCGAAAACCAATCGGACATACAAGGAAACCTATAACGCCTGCCTGGATTATATTGTCTCGCTTGGGGAAGGGGCGTGTTTGCCGCCGGAAAAGGAAATGGCAGGCAAATGGTCGATCAGCCGCAGTACGGTGCGGGCCGTGCTGGACCATCTTTCCGAAGAAAAAATCATCCATTGGAAGGGCCGGGACAAAACGGTTTTGCGCCTGCCGGTCAAGGCGGATTATTTTCAGGCCAGCGAAACACGACCGACCGCCGATCTGATTGAACCAGCCTTTATGCAATATATTGTCGGCGGCGATCTGGCACCGGGAACCGTTTTGCGCGAAAGCGAACTTGCCAAGAATTTTGGCGTTAGTGCCTCTTCGGTGCGGGAATATCTGATCCGGTTTTCACGCTTTGGCCTGATTGAAAAGAAACCCAATCGCTATTGGGTGCTTAACGGTTTCACCCGTGATTTTGCGATGGAACTGTTCGATGTCCGCGAAATGTTCGAGCTGCGCGCCTTTGACACCTTTGTCGACCTTCCTGCCGATCATGCAAACTGGCAAAAGCTGTCAGCCCTTGGCAATGAACATCGCTATTTGCAGGAAGACATGGATGGGCGCTATATGCAGTTTCCCCGCCTTGATGACCGGTTCCATCGGCTGATCATTTCCGCCTTCCATAACCGTTTTGCCGATGACTTTTATGATCTGGTGGCGTTGATTTTCCATTATCATTACCGCTGGAACAAAACCGGTGAAAAAGGCCGCAATGCGGATGCGGTGGAAGAACATCTGCGCGTGATTGATGCGTTGATTGCCGGTGATTATGATGTTGGCCGCATCCGTTTTCGCGAACATCTGCAAACCGCCCGGCGGACATTGCTGGCATCTGTTTCCTGGGACTAAATCTGGCCTTGTGAGGGTGGTGACATGTGCATCTGTAGGTGTCAACGCGCCCTTCTTGCAGAAAAATGTTTTTAATCCATACAAAACATTTGACAAGCGTTAGGGCTACGCTAAAAATGTCTTTTAACGATAAAAAACAATCGAAATAGGGTAGGCGTCCTCTTTATCGGTCAGGTTATGGCACTGCTGACAGGTCGTGTTGTCGGTCATTGTCAGAATGCAAATCTGCCCCGTCTTCCTGCTTTGATTGGCACATTACAGGCTTTGTCTTTGCGAGAATATTGGCTCGCGGGCGGGTCGTAAGATCGATATCCATAACCGGGAGACATACGTCGTGACGCCAGAACGAGCCACGGAGCAAACGCCGCCTCCGAGAAACCAGTCGTCATTTTTATTCTGGATGAACATGTCGGGAGACGAGCGCAAGGATCTGGTTCAGAAATTTGCTGCCCTGTTCAGCCTTGTGGTTCTGATTATTGCTTTTTCCGTGACCAGCGATGCCTTTTTCTCGCTGGGGAACGCTATGACGGTGTCCTTGCAGACAACATCAATTGCGTTTCTCGGGATTGGGGTGACAGTCGTTATTCTTACCGGTGGCATTGACCTGAGTGTCGGCTCGGTGCTGGCCCTTTCGGGCACGGTGGCAGGCTTGCTGGTCAAGGCGGGCTGGCCGGTTTATGCCGGGATGGGTGTTGGTGTGCTGGTTGGCACATTATGTGGCATTATCAACGGGCTGGTGGTGACACGGCTGAAACTGGCACCCTTTATCGCCACCCTTGGCATGATGATGATTGCCCGTGGTGTTGCCCTTCAGCTCACTGGGGCTGCCCCCGTTTCGCAACTGGGCGAAGCCTTTGGCGAATTGGGCAATGGATCGTTTTTCCGCATGTTGGAAAAAGGGGCCAACGGCCTGCCGCACATGATTTTCCCCGGCATTCCCTATCCGGTTGTCTTGATGGTTCTGATGGCGATTGTGGTGGCATTTATTTTGCGCCGTCTGTCCATTGGCCGTCACGTTTATGCCGTTGGGTCGAACGAGGAAGCCTCGCGTCTGGCCGGTGTCAATGTGAATGGCACCAAGATGTTTGCCTATGCCACATCGGGTTTTCTGGCCGGTATTACCGGGATCATCCTGATGTCCCGCCTGGTGACAGCGCAACCCAATGAAGGTGTGATGTACGAATTGGATGCCATTGCCGCAGCTGTCATTGGTGGCACCTCGCTGATGGGCGGTGTGGGCACGATTTCGGGCACCATGATCGGCGCGTTTGTGATTGGCATTTTGCGCAATGGCCTGAACATGAATGGTGTTTCCTCATTCATCCAGCAAATCATTATCGGTTGCGTGATTATCGGGACCGTTTATGTCGATCATCTGCGCAATCGCCGGTGATTCTATCCAAGCTTAATAATAATCAGTTCAGTGGAGGAAGAAGATGAAAAAGTTACTTTTGGGGGCAGCATTTGCTCTGGTGGGTATGACCAGCATTGCCGCAGCGCAAAGCAACGAAATTGCCGTGATTGTCAAAACCACAAGTTCCAATTACTGGCAGAATGTCCATAAAGGGGCGCAAAGTGCCATCGACAAACTTGACGGGTATAAAATGTCGTTCCAGGGCCCGGCAACGGAATCGGCTGTTGCTGATGAAGTGAACATGGTCCAGAACGCGATTAACCGCAAAGTTGCCGGTATCGTGCTTGCCCCGTCTGACCCCGATGCGTTGGTGCCGTCGGTCAAAAAGGCCTATGAAAACGGTATTCCGGTTGTCATCGTTGATTCTGCCCTTTCTGATGCGGGCAAAGACTATTACCAGGCGTTCCTTTCGACCGATAACCGCAAGGCAGGCGAGCTTTGCGCCAAACAGATGATCGAAAAGGTCGGCAAAAAAGGCAAAATTGCCGTCATGTCCTATGTGGCCGGTGTGGGTTCGGAAATTGGCCGTGTGGGCGGCTTTACCGACTATATCAAAGCCAATTCCGACCTGGAAATTGTCGGGCCGTTCTATTCTGAATCACAGATGGCAAAGGCGCTGAACCAGACCACCGACGTGCTTGCGGCTAATCCGGACCTCAAGGGCATTTTTGGCGCCAACGAACCAACCGCCATTGGTATGGGCCGTGCCATCGTTCAGGCAGGCAAAAAGGGCCAGCTTGTCGCGATTGGTTTTGACGGCAACGAAGACCTGCAGGGCTTTGTCCGTGACGGAACGCTGGATGCCATTGCGGTTCAGGGGTCCTATCAGATGGGTGAAAAAGGCATTGAAACCATTGCCAAACTGCTGAAAGGCGAAAAAGTCGACAGCTTCATCAATACCGGTGTTGTCCTTGTTACCAAAGGCAATATCGACACCCCCGAAGCCCAGAACGTTCTGTACTAATTAAGCCATCAGGCGATGTTGCGCAGGATGTGTGCAACATCGCCCCGCTTGAAATATCCAGGAGAAATTCGGATGAATGCCCTTTCCCCCGTTGTTGAAATGAGCAACATCGTCAAGCGGTTTGGCGGTATCCACGCGGTTGAGGATGTGTCGCTAAACCTGTATCCGGGTGAAGTCGTCGGGGTGCTGGGGCATAATGGTGCCGGTAAATCCTGCCTGATGAAGATTTTGTCCGGGGCAATGGCCTATGATTCCGGGGAAATCAAAATTCAGGGCAGCCCTGTTGAAATGTCCAGCCCGATTGATGCGCGCCATTGCGGTATTGAAACCATTTACCAAACCCTGGCATTGGCGGATCATTTGAATGCGCCGGCCAATCTGTTTTTGGGGCGCGAGCTTAAAACCCGTTTCGGGATGCTTGATGACCGCAAAATGGAAGAAGAAACCCGCAAGGCCTTGCGCAGCCTTAATCCCAATTTCCGCAATATTACCGAAGCAGTGATGAATATGTCGGGCGGGCAGCGCCAGGTGATTGCCATCGCCCGGGCGATTTATTTCAATGCCCGCATCGTCATTATGGACGAACCGACCGCCGCCCTCGGCCCGTCGGAAACCGCAATGGTGGCGGAACTGATTGAAAAATTGCGCGAAAAAGGCATTGGCATCTTTCTGATCAGCCATGACATGGATGACGTCTGCGAGTTGTGTGACCGTATTGTCGTGATGAAAAATGGCCGTAAGGTTGGCGAACATAAGGTAGAGGATGTCAATAAGGACGACATTCTAAGCCTGATCATTAAAGGCGAATTGCCAGACAACTGGATTCCGCGCAGCCGCCTGCCCGCATAAAGCCCGGTTTTCTGCGCGCATTAGGCCACTATGTTGCAAGGTGCCACGGATGATTTCCGTGGCATTTTTTTGTGCTCTTGATGGTTTGGACGAACGACAGGCCCTGTCTTGTCGGGTCTTGCCCGGTCTTGCCCCTGGGTTTGATGCCTATGCCAGCGACAGGCTGCGGGCGATTAATATTAGATATTATACGGTGAAAATAAATTATATATTCTACCCTTGGTTATGAGGAATATGTATATATTTAATTAAAATTGATGTTCTTGTTTTTATTCTCCACTTAATTGTGTATGTATGTTTATACATATGTTTTCGTGTAATTGGGGGAGGCTACGCTGCAGCAGGCGTAGTCTTTTATTTTTATTGTCGGGGGAACTTAAAGTGAAGAAATGTTTTACCGGATCTGGTGTGCGTTGGCGACTTTTGATGGGGGTGTCTCTATTTGCTATTGGTGCAATTCCAGTAACGTCAAGTCAGGCGGTAGCTGCTTGTTCGTCCGTGCCAGGCAACTCGATGATAAATTCATCCATTACATGTGTACGCTGGGATACTGGTAATCTGTCAATTACAGAAGACGGTCATATTGCTGGCAGTACGCTTGGGGTTAAAATTGCGCCGGGCGATGTGGTCGGGCAATTAACCAATGATGGCTTCGTTTCGGGTACTGAGTGGGGTGTTGTGAATAGCGGTCGCCTGAATGGGGCATCGCGTGGTTCGATAGGTAAGATATTAAATAGTGGAACAATTACGAGTGACTCAGTAGGTATTTATAATGGCGGTTCGATAGGTACGATATCGAATACTGGAACAATTACAGGTGAGAAGTACGGCATTCATAATAACTTTATTGTAGGAGAGGGTGTTATAAATACACTGTCAAACAGTGGAGTGATTAACGGGAAGGAATACGGTCTTTATAATGATAACGGCACTATCGGCGCAGTCTCCAATACCGGTACAATCACCGGGACGTTAGCAGCGATAAATCATAAATCCCAAAGTTCATTATTTTTGGAAAACAGTGGTGTTATTTCTGGGGTAATTAGCAGCACCAACACCGGTAATATTACGATATCGGGAAGTAATAACGCTAGTAAATATGGTATTTTAACGGGATACGGTGATGTTACGGGAGGTGGCACCATCGGAACGATCACCCATACCAATGGGGATTTAACATTCAGTAGTGGCCATTTGTTACTTAATGATCATATTGATGTTACCGGTCATTCGCTTATCAACTCTGCGGCGACGCTTAAACTGGTGAATGCGGTTTCCATCACGGGTAACTATACCCAGACCGGCGGCGGGCTGGTGGTACAGGCGGCATCTGCAAGCAATTTCGGGTCGCTGTCGGTTACCGGAAATGCGGCGATCAGCAATACCACTTTGGTCATGTCGGGTAATGATTTGGCGGTGGGCGAAACCTATACCATTGTGGGTGCTGGCGGCACCGGGGCCTATGCGATTACGAAGGCGTCGGTTGTTGGTACGTCGGGCCTGGGGGCGACCACAGCAACCGTCGGCAAAGATCTTGTTGTGACGATAACAAAAAAAACAAGCGGATATGAGGTGATCGGTGAACAGACAGGTAGTGTCGGTTCATCATTTGGTGCGACGCTGGATAAAATTAATAACAGTTCCTCAACACAGGCGGTTGCCTTCCAGAACAATGTTCTGGCGGCGATTAACAGTTTGCCGTCAAACCAGCAGGGATCGGCGATTAAAAAGCTGGCCCCGGCCAGTGCGGCCAATAATATGCAGGTTCTTAATCAGGCGAATGCGATTGTGCAAACTGCAATTCAGGGCCGACAGCAAGTGGTGATGTCGGATGGCGTTGGTGCGACAACCGGTGTTGCGGCTGGTGGAGATGTTAAATACAGCACGCTTTGGGGCCAGGTTCTGGGCGGGTCAGCGCATATGGAACGCAATTCCGACCAGGATGGCTTTAGCAGCAAAAGCTTTGGCCTTACCACCGGCTTTGACCATTTGGTGACCCCGGACCTGTTGGCAGGTGCCGCGGTTAGCTGGTTGCGCAGCTGGACCGATGGCAGCAATGATTCCAGCGGTTCATCGAACAAGATTGATAGCTATCAGCTGACATTATATGGCAGCTGGCGGCAAAATCGTTTGTCGGTGGATGGCCAGGTCGGTGCTGGGTTGAACCATTTTGACCAGAAACGCCAAATCGACTTTTTGGGCAGAACCGCCAGTGCCGATTATGATGGTCAGCAATATTCGGCGAGCAGCCGGGTGGGGTATGACTTTGCCCTGGGCGATAGCACAATTCTGACGCCGTTTGCCGGTTTGCGCTGGATCCATGCACGTAATGACTCTTATGACGAAACCGGGGCCGGGGCGGCCAATAATTCGGTCGATAGCCTGAATACCGATAGCGTGACCCACGAAATCGGGGCGAAGGCGGCGTGGCAGTTTGATACCGGCCTTGGCATGGTATCGCCGGAAGTTTCGGCGGCGTGGATCCACGATTATACCAGCAGCGCGATTGACACGACCGGTCGCATTGGCGGCACGGCATTTTCGGTGGAAAGTGAACGCTTGCCGTCAGACGGGGCCCGGATTGGTGTTTCTGTCGGGCTTGATGCGTTTGCCAGCGGCAGCCTGCGGGTGACTTATGATGGTGAATTGCGGGCAGGTTACCAAAGCCAGACGGCAACGGTACGGGCCGCCTGGGATTTCTGATCATATCGCTTGATCCATAAAACGGCGGCCCCTGTTTCGGGCCGCCGTTTCAGAACGCTGACAAACCCCGGACAAATTGTCTGGGGTTTTGTGGTTAGGCGACATTGACTTAAATCTCGCGCAAAAACTGGCGCTCCGAGCGCACGCCAAACAGATAGCCAATGAACAGGGCTTTTAACATCATAACCGGATCAAACGCAGGCCGGCCGTTATCGGCGCAATAAGGCCCGGCAACCCGGTCACGAAAAAAAGCTGAAATCGATGACGTCATCGATTTTGCGAAGCAGATGGCCTGCTGGAACCAGATTGTTCAGCGTCACCATCTCGAGTTCGGTTTGTTGGGCGGAAGGTTTTTTGAGCATGCCCTATTGAATCAAAACTCCCCGCCTTAGGCGAGGAGTTTGTCAGCAGTCTGGGGCTACGGATGATTTTCATGGCATTTTTTTGTGCTCTTGGTGGTTGGCGCCGAACACATGTTCCTGTCTTGCCCAGTCTTGCCCTTGGGTTTGATGCCTATGCCCGAAGCAGTCTGAGTGTTGGACCGTCGTATCATTGGTCCGACTTATATTGTTCAAATTTCAATCAAAATTGAGATTTTCATTGAGGGATAATGCTTTAGTATGTATAAACGTTTATACATATACTTTTGTTTAATTGGGGGAGGCTATACTAAAGCAGGTGTAGTCTTTTGATTTTATTGTCGGGGGAGACAAAGTGATGAAATGTTATACGGGTTCCGGTGTGCGTTGGCGACTTCTGATGGGTGCGTCGCTGGTTGCAATCAGCGCGATGCCTGGTCCTGCTTCGGCCAATGGTTGCGGATCGGTAGGCGGGGGTGGCACTATCTCGAACTCTGAAGTATGTCAGGATTGGACGGACGGTAGTTTCTCTGTTGGGACTTTGGGTTCTATCACATCGACAGATACTATTTTTGCAGCCGTAAGCATTGCCGGTGGCGTAACTGTGGGTGATCTTACAAATGCCGGAAAAATTGAACATACTGGCTTTAAGGATGCGATTGATAACCTTGGGACAATCGGGACGATCACAAACAGTGGAACTATTACTTCTGCCGCATACGGAATACTTAATCATAGTGACGGCGGAAATTCCGGGCAAATAAGCCTGATTGACAATTCCGGTCTGATCTCTGGTTCTCACGGGATAGAGAACTATGCATCCATTGGAACGATTAAAAACAGCGGCACCATTAAAGCTACTGCTTTTGCCATTTTTAGTAAATCCGATACGGGACTGATAATTGAAAATAGCGGCACGATTGCGGGCAACATTGGCTATGGTGCAAATGATGCTGCTACCGGCCAAATTACCATTTCAGGCGGTGCGGATGATACGCATTATGGTATTTTGACGGGCTCAAGTGCCGCCACGGAAGGCAGCGACAGTGTGGGGTTCATCAGGCATAATTCTGGCGATCTTCATTTTGGGTCGGGTTATTTGCTTTTGAACGACAAGATTGATGTTACCGGTCATTCGGTCATCAACTCTGCGGCGACCCTTAAACTGGTGAATACGGTTTCCATCACCGGTAACTATACCCAGACCGGTGGCGGGCTGGTAGTGCAGGCGGCAACCGCGTCAAACTTTGGATCGCTTGCGGTTTCGGGCAATGCTGCGATCAGCAATACCACTCTGGTCATGTCGGGCAATGATATGAAGGTGGGCGAGACCTATACCATTGTTGGCGCAGGCGGAACCGGGACCTATGCGATTACGAAGGCGTCGGTTGTTGGAACGTCGGGCCTGGGGGCGACCACAGCAACCGTCGGCAAAGATCTTGTTGTGACGATAACAAAAAAAACAAGCGGATATGAGGTGATCGGTGAACAGACAGGTAGTGTCGGGTCATCGTTTGGGGCGACGCTGGATAAAATTAATAACAGTTCGTCAACACAGGCGGTTGCCTTCCAGAACAATGTTCTGGCGGCGATTAACAGTTTGCCGTCAAACCAGCAGGGATCGGCGATTAAAAAGCTGGCCCCGGCCAGTGCGGCCAATAATATGCAGGTTCTTAATCAGGCGAATGCGATTGTGCAAACTGCAATTCAGGGCCGACAGCAAGTGGTGATGTCGGATGGCGTTGGTGCGACAACCGGTGTTGCGGCTGGTGGAGATGTTAAATACAGCACGCTTTGGGGCCAGGTTCTGGGCGGGTCAGCGCATATGGAACGCAATTCCGACCAGGATGGCTTTAGCAGCAAAAGCTTTGGCCTTACCACCGGCTTTGACCATTTGGTGACCCCGGACCTGTTGGCAGGTGCCGCGGTTAGCTGGTTGCGCAGCTGGACCGATGGCAGCAATGATTCCAGCGGTTCATCGAACAAGATTGATAGCTATCAGCTGACATTATATGGCAGCTGGCGGCAAAATCGTTTGTCGGTGGATGGCCAGGTCGGTGCTGGGTTGAACCATTTTGACCAGAAACGCCAAATCGACTTTTTGGGCAGAACCGCCAGTGCCGATTATGATGGTCAGCAATATTCGGCGAGCAGCCGGGTGGGGTATGACTTTGCCCTGGGCGATAGCACAATTCTGACGCCGTTTGCCGGTTTGCGCTGGATCCATGCACGTAATGACTCTTATGACGAAACCGGGGCCGGGGCGGCCAATAATTCGGTCGATAGCCTGAATACCGATAGCGTGACCCACGAAATCGGGGCGAAGGCGGCGTGGCAGTTTGATACCGGCCTTGGCATGGTATCGCCGGAAGTTTCGGCGGCGTGGATCCACGATTATACCAGCAGCGCGATTGACACGACCGGTCGGATTGGCGGCACGGCATTTTCGGTGGAAAGTGAACGCCTGCCGTCAGACGGGGCCCGGATTGGTGTTTCTGTCGGGCTTGATGCGTTTGCCAGCGGCAGCCTGCGGGTAACCTATGATGGTGAATTGCGGGCAGGTTACCAAAGCCAGACGGCAACGGTACGGGCCGCCTGGGATTTCTGATCATATCGCTTGATCCATAAAACGGCGGCCCCTGTTTCGGGCCGCCGTTTTTGCTTGAATATGGGCGGGTTATCGCGAAATGTTGCCCGGGTTGGGAATATTTGCCGTTTGACGCCACCATTATATCAACATTGCCAAAAATACAGGGTTGCCCGATGACGAAACGAACCAAAGCCAAGTCGTCTGCTTCAAAAGGTGCGTCGGGTGATTTGACCATTCCACAGGCTATTGAACGGGCCTATGCGCATTGGAATGCCGGGCAAGCCCCGCAGGCCGAGATTTTGGCCCGCCGGGTTCTGGACGTGTCGCCGGCCCAGATTGAATGTTTGCATTTGCTGGGCCTGATTGCCCATGCCTATGACAAGATTGACATGGCACTGGAATATATGCGCCAGGCTTGTGGCTTTTCCTATTCGCCTGGGGGATATTTTAGCAATTATGCGGAAATGTGCCGACAAAACCGATTATTGGGCGAGGCTGAAAAAGCCGGGCGCACAGCCGTCGAACGGTCACCGGAAATGGTGGGGGCATGGAATAATCTGGGGATTATTTTGCAGGAAGCAGGCAAGCTAGAGGAAAGCATTACCTGTTTACGCAAGGTGGTTTCATTGGAGCCGGAAAACCCGGAAGCCTTTAATAACCTGGCCAATACGTTGTTGCTGACAGCGAATTTTGACGAGGCACAACGGTTTTATGAAAAGGCGCTGGAGCTTCATCCCCGATATGCCGATGCGAATAGCAATTTGGCGCATCTTTTGATGAAACAGGGCCAGTTTGAGGCCGCAGAAACATATGCCCAGCGCGCCATTGATATTAATCCCCAATTGGTAACGGCGTATCTTAACCTTGTGGAAATTGCCATTGAGCGCCAGCAATTTGGGCAGGCGATACAGCGCCTTGATGCCTTGATGCGGTTTGCCCCCCAGCATCCATCCGCACTTGTCGCGCGCGCTATCGTGTTGCATCGCCAGGGCGAGTTTGAAAATGCCTTAAAGGCCGCAACGGAGGCGGTGAAATTTGCGCCGGAAAGTGCGCAGGCCCACAATATTTTGGGAAAAACACAGCAAGCCCTGAATTTGCTGGAAGATGCCCAAAAGTCTTTTACCCGCGCCCAGGCCTTGCCGGGGCTTGAGAGAAACAGTGCGCGGATTAATCTGGCCGAAATGTATGCTGCCCGAAATGACAAGCCTGCTGCGCTTGCCATGTTGACGGAGGTTGTTTCAGACGACCCGCAAAATATGATTGCCTGGGGCCAACTGGCTGACATCAAGAAATTCAGTGCGGATGATCCTGATCTTGAAATATTGGAAAACCTGTATGTCGAGAAAAGCGAGCGCCTAAGCCTTGCTGACCGGATCATACTTTGCTTTACGCTGGGAAAGGCGTTTCTTGATATCGGGGAGGGTGACACTGCCTTTCGCTATCTTGGGGAAGGCAACCGATTAAAACGCGGTACATTTGACTATGACAGTGGGCAAACCGGGCGCTGGCTACAGTCGCATTCCAGGCGTTTTTCCGGTGAATGGTTTAACGACCATGCCGGGATGGGGGATCCGTCTGATATGCCGGTTTTCATCGTCGGTATGCCGCGTTCGGGCACAACCCTGATTGAGCAAATTTTGGGCGCACATCCTGATATTTGTCCGGCGGGTGAGCTTGCTTATATCACTAACCTTGTGGAAAATGCCGACCGGGCGGGCGGAAATGCCGAAAGGCCAGACGTGACAGGGATGGCCGCGCAATATCTGGCAAAAGTGGCCCCCTTGGCCGAAGGTAGATCACATGTCATTGATAAAATGCCGGCCAATTTTATCCATCTTGGCTGGATCCATGCGATGTTCCCCAATGCCCGGATCATTCATTGTCGGCGTGATCCGGTTGATACCTGCCTGTCGTGCTATAGCAGGCTGTTTGGGGCGGAGCAGTCCTTTACCTATGACATGACAGAACTGGGCGCGTTTTATTTGGCTTACCGCGACTTGATGGCCCATTGGCGCAATGTTTTGCCCGATAATCGCTTGATCGAGGTTGATTACGAGGCCGTCATTGCCGATTGCGAAATCGAGGCACGACGCCTCATCGATTTTATTGGGGTGCCGTGG
This sequence comes from Thalassospira sp., assembly GCA_050299455.1. GTDB lineage: Bacteria > Pseudomonadota > Alphaproteobacteria > Rhodospirillales > Thalassospiraceae > Thalassospira. Next base: position 9,658 of record JBNKVZ010000031.1, on the reverse strand, counting down.
GACGATGCGTGCCTTGCATTCCATAAATCCCAGCGTCCTGTCCGTACCGCAAGTGTCCATCAGGTGCGCAAACCTTTATATACAACTTCGGTCGGGCGTTGGCGGCCTTATGCCCGGCATTTGGCACCGTTGCTTCAGGCACTGGACATGGAGGAAGAGTGACATTGCCGTGCAAAAAAGCCGTCCGTGCCTGCATTCAGGGCTGTATTACCGTTGTTACCAGCCGGGAATGATTTTCAAGTCCTGTCGGGTGCTAAGTTGCGGCCAATCTTTTGCCCAGCAACAGAAATGATCAAATTCGGCTAAGGTAATGTGGAATGCCGGGCTATTGGCAGGCAATTTGGCCATAAAGGCATCGGTGACGTGTGGGCCGACAGTTGTATCTTTGCCGCCTGAAAAATGAACTTGCGGCAGGTGGCCAAGTTGGGCTGCGAAGTCTGCCGGGTTAAGCGACCCCGCAAGTGGGGACACCCCGGCGCGGTCCGTCCAGAAGCGGGTATCGAGGTTCGCAACAACGGTGACAATACCGGTAATATCATTGCGTCGTTCGGCGAGTAATGCCGCCAATGCGCCACCGCCGGAATAGCCGATCAAAACCAGATTTTTAGCCCCTAGTTTTGCTTTGAACGTATCGAGTGCGATACCAAGGCTTGCGACAATTTCGGGGGCATATCGCTTTAGCGTCCAGTAGGGGCGGGCACAATTGCGGCCATGTTCAGGCATGACATATTGACACGGTCGCGCCAGATACAGGACCGGATCATTGTGATGATCGGCAATCGCCATGCGAAGGGCGACAGGGTCGCTTGGTGTCGGGTTGGGGGAGGCTCTGCTGGGTGTAATATAGGCAAGCCCGTCCCCTTCAAGATAGACAAACAGGGTCTTGCCCGATGGATTGGATGCAGGAGAAAGCCCAGGTTGTGACTGACGCCAGGACGCGGCAATATCAAAATCCCCGGCCGGAACAATGGCCGAGGACCAGCCTGCCGCCGCCGTCAAATCATTTCGCGTAGCATAGCGTTGCCCGATACTATGTGTGCTACACGCAGCAAGCATCACCCCGAATGAGAGCAGCAAGAAGACCCGGATGATTTTCATGGGCGCAGCTTTGCGAGTTCGTCGGCCATTTCCTGAACGACATTGTTCCAGTTTTCGTGCGCGTTTTGGCGAAACAAGCGGACAGTGGGATACCAAGGTGTATCATTGCGATCAAGCAGCCAGCGCCAGTCGGGTAACTTGGGCAGCATCACCCAGGCCGGGCGGCCTAGCCCACCGGCGAGATGAACCGGTGAACTGTCGACGGAAATCAACAGGTCGGCTATGGCCAGAATGGAGGCAGTATCCTCGAAATCTTTGATTTCGGGGCTGAGGTTAATCAGATTCATGCCCGCTGGAGGTGTCATGGCATCGTCGGCGCGGTCGCCCTTTTGCACGGATAAAAATGTAATGCCATCCTGGCCCAATGGCGCCAGCGTTTTGAGCGACATGGAACGGCGGGCATCGTTAAAATGGGTAGGCCGCCCGGCCCAGACCAGCGCAACCAGCGGACGCGGAAGATTGGCCAGCCGTTTGCGCCATTTGCGCATGCGTGCAGGGTCTGGCGTAAGGTAGGGGATGGGGCCGGGCAAATCGGTCAGTTTCAGGTCGGTGACCTGGGGCAGGGTCATCATTTGACAGTGCATGTCGAATGGCGGGGGAAGATCACCCTGATGCACAATCTTGTCGATCCCGCGCATACGTTTGGCGAAACCGGCCTGTTCCTCGCGAATTTGCAGTACGATTTTCGCTTTGCTGCGTTCTTTAACCCACGGCACCATGCGTAAAAACTGAAAGGTATCGCCAAACCCTTGCTCGTCATGAATAAGCAGGGTTTTATCGCGCATCATGCGGCCATCCCACACCGGTTTTTGGACCTTGCGATCCAGTAACTTGGTGTGGCTCAGGCTGTACCGATAACGATATTCCCGCCAGCCCCGTTTAAAATTGCCCAGCAGCAACAAAACCTCGGACAGATCAAACCGTAAATCCAGGTTTCCCGGCGCGTGTTGAACCAGCATATCAAGAACTTCCAGCGCCTCGTTGGCTTTGCCCTGTTGTCGCAAAATGGCGACCAGCAAGCGCCATTGCTCCAGTTGTCCGCCATTTGCCAGCAAACTACGGGTGAGCTTTTCAGCTTTTTCATAATTGGCTTCATCAAAGGCGGCACGGGCCTGACGTTCGATCTGTTCTGGTGTCATTGTGGTCGTCACAAGCGCGGTTTCCTGCCTTGCTGCGGGGATTGATATGGTCCGTTTTGCAGCATTTCCACATCACTATCAACAATATCGGCATGGGCGGCCAGGGTTTTGGTAAAACGATGCTGAAATCGGCACGGATCGTTGCAGGGCCTTTTGTTAGAGGGGCGATAACAATCCGGCTTTTGCATAAAAAAGGCCACCCGGCTGGCGGTTTATGCCGGGTGGCAGACAGAGCATCACTGCATCTGAAAGGTTATTTCTTTTGCAGCTTGGCCTGTTCAAGTGACCAATATTCCATATCAAACAGATCCGCCTCATTGATCGGCTGGAAACGGCCAATTTCCTCGGCCGCATTAATGATCCGCGCAGTTTGTTCGCCCAGGTCTCCGGCAATTGCTGCGGCTTTGGCATCCTTGCCCAGGCCGACCAGGCCAACATTTTTGATCATGACAATACGGGGCCAAGGGTCCAGCTGCACTTTCGGCTCGCTGGCATTGGGCGCATTGCGATTGAAATAAGCACTATATTTTTGCTGATAATCTGCAATTGCGGCAGAAATGGTGCTTTCATCGGCATTTTCGTCAATGATTATTGGAAAGGGTTTGATCCGAATGACATGGTCCGGTGTTGCCGTACCGCGCATGGCAATATCTTCCAATGCCGGGTTGGCAAGATAGGTGCGGATGGACGGTGTTGTGCGGAAATCCAGGGCAATATTATCGGCGAACGGCGATGCGCCGTTTTGCAGGGCGGATTGCAGGTTTTGCCGCAGGGTTTCATCCAGGCTGCCGTCCGATTTTTCCGGTCCGGGCAGGGTGATGCCCTTGGCGGCGATATAGTTTTCCGCCTCGGTGACAAAATCAATCATGCGGTCATAGGATTCCTTGGCCGTGGCGCCAAAGGTAAAAAGACCGTGATTTTTCAACCAAAGGCCCTGGCAGTCCGGGAATTGGTCAAACAGGTCCGCCCCGGCAATCGACAGGTCATAACCCGGCATCACATAAGGCAAAAATGCCAGGCGGTCGCCGTAAATCTCGCGCATGATCTCTTCGGAATTATCCTGATCGGCCAGCACCAGCACAGCGGTTGAATGGGTATGATCCACAAATGTATCGGGCAGGTAGGCATGCAAAAGGGCCTCGACCGACGGGTTCGGGGCATCGGCCTCCAGCAGGTTTTTGCGCAGCAGGGCTACCATTTCCGGGTCGCTGAGGCGGCCCTGATGGCGCGCCTCGTGCAAGGGTTCCAGATACACTGCCGGAAGCCCCGGGGCCTCGATGGTTTCAAGGTCCCAGCCGCTGCCTTTGACATGAATAATACGTGTGCCGTCTTCCTGGGTGATCTTGACCGATGTATTGCCCCCGCCATGCAAAACAAGGTCGGGCACCTGGCCGATAATGCGCGACGTATAAACCCGCAAGCCCAGATCGGCAGGCTGGCCGTTGGCAACTGCCTGGTCAATATAGGTTTGTGCGTCTTGATCGTTCCATAAATTCTGCATCGGGCTGTTTCCGTGGGGCTGAAATTTGAAAGATAAAATTTAATAACAAATAAAATGGCACGACACCGAGGGAGAACGGTGCCGTGCCGGATTTCTGCAATTAGAAATCGAAATCGTCGATATTGTCTTTGGTAAACACGGTCCGTTTGGGCAGCAGGATAATGCCGTTGCCTTTGGCTTCGTATTTGTAGCCCTGAACACTGTTGGGCGAAACCTCAACCGTGCCAACACCCGGAATATCAAGCTTGTCGCCGACATTCATCGGGCCGTCTTTCAGGACGTGGTCGGCAACATAAACCGCGATTTTGCCCTGTTCGGTCACATCCCACAGGCCAAAACGTTCCACCGTGCCACGTTTGACATAGGGGCGCATCACGTTGGGGGTGCTAAAGCCAACGATGGTGACTTTGCCTGCACGACCGAGATTTTCAGCAGCCTGTGCCGAAGCGGGCAGCGCATTGGCATCCGGTGCGATAATCGCATCCAGATCAGGATAGGCCTTCAGGATGCTTTCGGCAGTTTGCAGGGATTTCTGCGCATCATTATAGCCATACTGGGTGGTGACAATTTCCCAACCCGGATGTTCCTTGGCGATTTTGGCCTTGGCGGCATTGGCCCAGGCGTTCTGGTCGGTCACGGTCGGGCTGGAATAGAAAAAGGCGACCTTGGCTTTTTTCTTTTTGATACCGTCATTGGCCATATCAACCAGCAAACCGCCCAACTGTTGGGGGGTTCCCTGGTTGACATAATAGCTGCGGCATTCCGGTTTCACATCGCTGTCCCAGGTCATGACCAGGACATCGCGCTTCATGGCACGTTTCAGGGCCGGGCACAAACCATCGGGCGAAACCGACGACAGGATAATGGCATTATAACCCTGATTGACAAAGTTGTTCACAAACTGCACCTGGCCGGAAACACTCGGTTCGGTCGGTCCATCATAGGTGACTTTGTCATGCAGTTCCTTGCCGGCTTCCAGTGCGCCGTTACCGCCACTGGTGAAAAAGCCCACACCAACCAGTTTCGGAATAAAGGCAATCTGAGTATCAGCAAGAGCCGGTGACGCGGCAGCAAGGAGAGACCCTGTAACCGCAGCAGCGATAGTCCATTTAAAGTGACGTCCAAACATGTCGTTCCTCCTCATGATGCTGCGCGTTTGCGGTTCGTCGCCATTATTCGCGCAGCGATAAAGCTGGTCAGCAAGGCGCTTCCGTGGCGCAATGCGACCGCAACCACCAGCAACGCACCAGAGAGCGCGCTGGAAATTTGACTGGGAACACCGCTCATTTGCAGGCCCTGTTGCAGGTAGCCAATAACAAGCGTTGCCAGAAATGTTCCGATGATGGACCCTTGCCCGCCATAAATGGAGGCCCCGCCCAAAACAGCTGCCGTAATTGCCGGCAGTAGGGTCGCCGTGCCAAGGTCCGCTCGGGCGGACCCGAAATAGGCTGATAGAACCAGCCCTGCTACGGCGGCAAATATGCCGGTCATCATATAGGTCAGTGTTTGAATGGAGCGAATGGACAGGCCGCTATAACGTGCGGCATGTTCGCTTAACCCGCACAGGAAGACCGACCGGCCAAACCGGGAAAAATGCAAAATGACAAACAGGATAATCGCCTCGACCAGCAAGACCAGAAAGGGTGCTGGCAGTCCTGCGACATCAATATAGGCAAAGCCGGTAAAGCTGTCGGGGAAATTGCCAATCCCGTCATAGCCACCCGCGCCGACCACACCCGAAAGCACAGTTGCCGCCCCGCTGAACAAATACAGGCTGCCCAGGGTAACAACCAATGGCTGGATGCGCGACAGATGGATGATCCCGGCATTAAACAGCCCGGCAAGCGCGCCTGCGCCAAGGGCGGCCGCAATACACAGCGCAAGCGGCAGGCCAAAGAAATTGGCGATGCCAAAAATGATGGCGCATAACCCGATGGTCGATGCAAAGGACACATCGATCCCGCCGGCAATAATCACGATGGTTAGGGGCAAAGCGATAATGCCGATTTGGGCAAAGTCACTGGTGCTGTAAAGCAGGTTGGACAAATTAAGGAAATGCGGATTAATGGCACCGAAAATGGCAAATTCGGCAATCAGCATTCCAAACAGCGCCATTTCCCAGTGCAGAAAAAAACGTTTCATTGTGTTTGCTCCTGCGTGGCGGGGTTGGATTTTGCGGTGGGCGAGGAAGAATGGGTACTATCGGGCGCGCCACTTGCCGGGTTTGGGGCGTGAACGGCATAACGTTTGGCGCGGATAGCTTTCTCGACGGCAATGCGGACCCGACCATCCAGTAACAAGACCAGCAGCAAAACGGCACCGGCAATAAAGTCGTTCCAGAAGGCCGGGATTTTCAAAAACACGAGCGCGCTGTCGATTGACGTCATGAAGATAACGCCGACAAACACACCCGGCACTGACCCGCTGCCGCCCAAAAGGCTGACACCGCCCAGAACGTTGGCCGCAATCGCCTTTAGCTCGACACCATTGCCCGCCTGATTGGGAATAAAGCCGATTTGGGCGGCAAAAATGATACCGGCAAGGGCGGCCAGCGTACCTGCGGCGACAAAGGCGCTGATTTGCACCAGATGAATGCGAATGCCAAGGTGGCGGGCGGCCTGGCGGTTATCGCCAACCGCATAAAAATAGCGACCAAATCGGGTATGGCGGGTAATCACCCAGACAATGGCCAGCGCAACCAGCACCGCAACCGTCAGCACCGAAATGCCAAGGCTGCCATTTTCGGCAAGAAATTTAAGGGATTGCGGTAATTCCTCAATCCATTTGCCGCCTGTCAGGATCAGCATGACCCCGCGAAACAGGCCCAGTGTGCCCAATGTCGCAATAATCGAGGGCACGCTAAAGAACGTTACAAGGATGCCGTTAAACAGGCCAGCCAGCGCGCCGCAGACAAGGCAAATGATAATGGCGGGGACCAGCCCCATGCCGTCATTCAGCAAAAGGCCAAGAATAACCGCACTCAGACCCAGGACAGAACCGCTCGATACATCAATATTGCGGGTTAAAATCACCAGCATTGTGCCCAGGGCAACGGTCATCAGCACCAGACTGTTGGACATGATGACCGACGCGGTCGATAGCGAAAGGTAGCCAGGGGCGGCAATCCCGATCAGGATAAAGGCCAGGACCGTGACGCCCAAAAGGGTGGCAACGCGGTTGCGGGCAAAAAAATCAAGCATGGCTGGCCGCTCCGGATTCAAAGGCTAAATGGGCGATGGCATCAACATTGATGGCCTGGCTTGAAAGTTCACCACATTGATGGCCGTGGGCCATCACAATCACGCGGTCTGCCAATTGTTCAATTTCATCAAAGTCTGATGAAATCAGCACCACACCCAGGCCTTTTTCCGCCAATTGATGGATCAGGCGGTAAATGTCGTTGCGCGCCGCCACATCCACGCCGCGTGTTGGCTCGTCCAGGATCAAAACCCTGGGATCGGCGGCAAGGCATTTGGCCAGCAATACTTTTTGCTGGTTCCCGCCCGAAAGACGCCCGGCGGCCTGGCCCGGGCCTTCGCATTTGATGCCAAGGGCAGTGCGAAATTCGGAAAATGCGCCGTTTTCGCGTTTGCCTGTGGGGAAAAGTCCCATACGGTGCATGGTATAGCCAGACATGTTCCAGGCTAATGATGCCTCAAGGAACAGGCCGTTTTGCTGGCGATCTTCGGGCAGATAGACCAGCCCCGCATCAACGCATTTGCGCGGTGAACGGTTAACAAGGTCTTTGCCCTGCAGTTTAACGGTGCCACCGTTTGACGGGCGCAACCCAAACAGGGTTTCGGCCAGTTCGGACCGTCCGGCACCGACAACACCGGCAAGGCCGACAATCTCGCCTGCGCGGACATCAAATGTGATATCGCGAAAACCCTCGCCGCTAAATTGGGCGATTTCAAGCACCCGGCTTGCCTGGTTAAAATCCTGATCGCGTTGGCGTTTGGGGGCGGCAACCGATGATGCATCACCACCGGTCGATTTGGTCATTGCTTCAACGATATGCTGGTCGTCATATTCATCAAGCGTGCCATAAAGAACAATCGCCCCATCGCGCAATACGCTGATGACGTCGCAAATTTCGCGAATTTCACGTAATTTATGCGAGATAAAGAAAATCCCGACACCCTGCGCCTGAAGCTGTCGGACCCGGTCAAACAGGGCATTTGCTTCATGGGGGGTTAAGGCCGATGTCGGTTCATCCAAAATAAGAACCCGTGCCTTGCGAATAAGGCCACGCAGGATTTCAACAATCTGGCGATCGGCAATCTCAAGGGTTGCGGCCTGGGCATCCAGGTCAAGGCGAACGGCTAGTTCCGCGATCAGCCTTTCAATATCCCCGCGCAGGGCCTTTGCCGATGATGGCAAGCCAAGGCAGATATTTTCCAGCACCGACTGGTTGGGCAGGATCTGTGCCTCCTGCGGGACCAGATAAAGCCCCAATGCCTGTGCCGCCGCCGGAGACGGATTGTTCAGCACGTCACCATTGATTTCGATGCTGCCCGATTCCGGGGTCACCAGCCCGGCGATGGATTTCATTAATGTGGATTTGCCGGCACCATTCCCGCCGAGCAGGGCATGGACCTGACCTGGCAAAAGGGTGATGTCCACACCTTTGAGAACTGCCGTTCCGCCATATGATTTCCATATGTCGTTTACGCGAACGGCTGCTGCGTCTTGGTTGTTCCGTTCCATCCCTGGAGCCTGTTCATTTGTTTTTCTGATAAACATGTGATCACAACAGGGCAGGGGCGTCAATACGAATTATTGATCAATTTTATTGTGCAGTGCGGCAATTTATAAGACTTATAGCTCTGTTTCGGCAGGTTCGCGGGATTTTTGAAAATTACAACTTGGAGCAGTTGACGTGATCATTTGTTTGTTGAATAATCATCTGAACAAATAACACGAATTGGGATGGCGTTCATGGTGTCAGATAATACAGACCGGAGTCACGCAGATGCGGAGGAGGAAACTCTCACCCGTATTGCGTGGTACTATTATAATGATGGTCTGACCCAGGGCGAAATCGGCGACAAGCTGGGTCTATCGCGTATTAAGGTCTCGCGCCTGCTCGAAAGTGGCCGTCGCACCGGCATTATTCAGGTGCGCATCAATTCCCGCCATCAGGGCTGTCTTGAATATGAACAACGCCTTCAGGATCTTTGGGGGCTGCGCGAAGTGCGCGTCATTCCTGATCTCGAAGGGGGCGATCTTAGCGAACGTCTCGGTCAGGCCGCAGCACAGTTTCTCATGCAGCGTTTACGCCCGGAGGATCTGTTGGCCGTTGGCTGGGGCGCCACGGTGAGCCATACCATCCAGCGCCTGGGCCATATGGCCAATGAACGCAATGTTTCGCTGGTCAGTTTGACCGGCGGTGTTGCCACCTATGTGGATGGCATGCGCACGGCAAACTGGGGCAGCAGCGTGCATCTTGTTCCGGCCCCGTTGGTGGTTTCTGATCAAAAGGTCGCCTCGGCCTTAATGGCGGAGCCTGCGATTTCCGCAGTTTTGGAAATGGCGTTTAATGCGGCTTATCAGTTGGTGGGCATTGGCGAGCTTAATACCGACTCAACCGTGGTTCGCAGTGGTTATATCACCCCGGTCGAGGTCGAACCGCTGCGCCGTAAAGGGGCGGTGGGCGATATTCTCTGTCAGTTCTTTGATGATAATGGGCAGGCGCTTGATCTGCCCTTGCATCATCGGGTGGTGGGCGCACGCCTTGCCGCCCTCTCAAATTCCGAAAATGTCATTGCTGCCGCAGGCGGGGTCAGCAAGGTACGGGCGATCCAGTCCGCGCTTAAAGGCAAATATGTCGACATCCTGATTACCGATGAAAAAACCGCCGAAAAGCTGCTGGAGGAAAACTGACATGACAAAAGGTGATTATCTTCTGGCGATTGACGCC
>JBNKVZ010000030.1:31661-35796 GCA_050299455.1 Thalassospira sp. | reverse complement strand
ATTTGCCAATGGACAGATTGTTAAGCTGGCGCATAGAGGGGGGAGCGACGGCCTATAGTCTTTGACCTGCGTGATTTTTGCGACTTTCCGGGCGGGAAAACCTGTTTTGATCTGTCAGGTTTGATCTGCCCGGCAGGGGGACTATACCTATGAAGGTCGTCATTTGCGTTGAAACCGGGTCTCAGGGCAGATAGCTTTCTGGTCCGAGAATTAAAACATTAAGAATACCGGGGAAACGTTATGACGTTCGCTGCGTGGCTGTCGGTTGCCACCATTTGCATTTTGGGGGCGATGACGCCAGGGCCAAGCCTTGCCGTGGTTTTGCGCCATTCTGTTGGGCAGTCCCGACAGGCGGGATTTGCCTGTGCGATGGCCCATGGGGCGGGCATTGGCTTTTACGCGGTGATGACGATGGCGGGTTTGGGCGTATTGTTCCAGACAATGCCGGTTTTTCGCGAAGCGGTCAGTATTTTAGGCGCGTTGTATTTGGCCTGGCTTGCCGTCAAGGCATGGCGCGGGGCTGGCAGTGGTGCCCGGTTTGCCTCCGACGGTGCAAACAGCGTGACCAGCGGCACTATCGGTCATGCCGCGCGCGATGGCTTTATGATTGCCTTTCTTAATCCGAAAATTGCCCTGTTTTTCCTTGCCCTGTTTAGCCAGTTTGTTTCGGCTGATGCCAGCTGGACGGCGAAAATCTGGCTGGCTGTGACGGCGGCGGGTATTGATTGTATCTGGTATTGCCTGGTGGCTATCGGATTGTCCCACGGGGCGGTGTTGCCTTGGCTGCAACGCCATTCGGGCGTGATCGAACGTCTGATTGCCATTCTGTTTATGGCCATTGCGCTTCGGGTGTTCTGGTCGATCATTCCCACCTTGTTGGGGTGAAACGCGCATGAGGGCGGCTTTTGGGGCTTGGCCTAGTCATTTGCGCCGATGTTTTCCTTTTCGTTTTGTGCTGCGCAGTGGGCGGCCTTTGACCGCCCGTCACGGGCCTTTGGACGAACGGATTTTTGACGATGTCTGATAAACATTCTTCTGCGCCGCCCAAGATGTCGGCAAACAGTGCGGCGAATGATGCGCCCTTAAACGCCAATGACCCGGCGGAGCGCGGCTTTCGCCGGTTATGGCCCCATTTCGGGTTTTTGGCCGCCTTGTTGCTGCTGGCGTTTAACATGCGTGGCAGCATTGTGGTTATGGGGCCGCTTGCGGAAACGGTGGGGCTTGATCTTCAGCTTTCCGGGGCGCAACTAGGGCTGTTAACAACCATTCCGGTACTTTGTTTCGGAATGTTATCGATTTTCGCGCCGCGTTTGGGGCAGCGTTTTGGCCTGGAGGCCACCCTGATCACGATGTTGGCCCTTGTGGCATTGGGCCAGGGTCTGCGGGCTAGCGGCCAATATGGCATCATGGTTATTGGCACGGTTATTTTGGGCGCGGCGATTGCGGTGATGAATGTGCTGACACCATCCCTGGTGCGGCGCAGTTTTCCCGCCCGTGTGGCGTTGGTGACCGCCCTTTACACCTTTGTCATGTCCAGCGGGGCGTCTATTGCCGCCTATAGCGCGGTTCCCATTCGCAATAGCATGGCGGGGGACTGGCGCTATGCGCTGGGCCTGTGGGCCGTGGTGGCTGTTGTTGGTTTTATCTGCTGGTTGCCGATGTTGCGTTATCATCATCACGCGCAAGGAACGGCAACGCGCATTTCGCTGTGGCGCAACCGCGAAGCCTGGTGGTTAAGCCTATTTTTTGGCTGCCAGTCGATGATGTTTTATACGGGTGTGGCCTGGGTTGCGAAAATCTTCCTCGATTCCGGCATGTCGGAGGCCGAGGCCGCCACTCTTTTAACGATTTTTAATATTTTTGGCATTCCGGCGGCTTTTCTGGCCCCGCTGATTTATTCGGCCATTCCCAACAAAAAACTCGCGATGACGGTTTTGCATATTCCGTTATTCATCGGCATTCCCGGCTTTGTTTTTGCCACCACCGATATGCCCTATCTGTGGGCGGTTTGCATGGGTCTGGGGCAGGGCAGCATGATCAGCATTGCCCTGACACTGGTGGGGATGCGGGGGGCGGACCCGCAAACATCGGCAAAACTTTCGGGTATGTGCCAGTCGCTGGGGTATTTGCTGGCCGCAACCGGGCCGGTTTTGTTCGGGGCGTTGCACGATATTTTGCAAAGCTGGCATATCCCGCTGTTGATTTTGTTTGTCGTGGTCAGTGTGCAGTTTCTGGCTGCTTTACGCGCAGGGTCGCCCGATAAAATATCCGCCTGACGCTATGAAGAGAGATGGCGAGCCCTGGAAGCAGGCGGTGGCATTTTTAGGCTGAAATGCGCGGAATCGAAGACGAAGTGAGGTTCGTATCGGTACCGGACTAATCGTCGCTTTCATGATAATGATAATTAATAAAAATAATTTCAGAAATCATGAGCCCTGGCTCGTCAGAAAAGATACGGGGATGATCCCGCTGCTTTGATGACCGCCAGGAAGTGACGACATGATGAAGAACCCGACCGCCCGATTTGCCTTGCCCGCCCCGCTTTATGACACCTGCCCAGAGGGTGAAGAAATGCGCCTGCTGCCGACCTTGGCGTCGACGCGAACGGTATCCTTCGCATGGGTATGTTTCGCGATGTTTTCCTGCATTTTGGGTCAGGTCTTGTCCGGGCCTGGGCGGTTATTTGCGTTGTCATCATTTAATCGCGTGGGGGCCTGAACCATGCGGATATATGTGCTTTTTACCGCAGCTGTGATTGGGTTTCTCGGTCTTTGTTTTCCGGCTTTTGCCCAAGGTGATGGTGCCGGGATGGCCGGGAAACAGCCACACCGCATTGTCACCGTTGGTGCTCCGGCAACGGAAATTGTGTATGCGCTGGGGGCGGGCGATAATGTGGTGGCCGTCGATATCACCAGCACCTGGCCCAAGGCTGTGAACGCCCTGCCCAAGGTGGGTTATATGCGGACCTTGGCCGCCGAAGGGATTGTCAGCCTGCAGCCCGACCTGATCATTGCCATTGCCGAAAGCGGCCCGGCAGAGGCCCTGGATGGGTTACGTGCGCTGGGTGTTGAGGTGGTTTTGCTGCCGCCGCTTAACAGGATTGAAAACCTGCCTCAGGCCATTGATACGGTCTCTGCCGCGCTGGGCCGGCCAGATGCCGGGGCAAAATTGCGCAAAAAAATTGAGGGCGACATTCGTGCCATTCATGATCTTGCCGGTTCAGAGGGCCCGGATAAGGTCGGAAAAGGCAGGCCGGAAAATATCGTGTTTTTAATGTCGGTCGGGCATGGGCAGCCGATGTCGGCGGGGAAAAATACCACGGCGGATGAAATTATCGAACTGGTTGGCGCTGAAAATCCGATGGTGGATTATGACGGTTTCAAGCCCGTCTCGGCCGAGGTGATTGCCGCCAATCGCGCAGATTATGTGTTGGTGACAACCAGCACGCTTGAACAGCTTGGTGGTATTGCCGGTTTGCAGGCCAATCCGATTTTCGGGCTTAGCCCTGCGGTTGCCCAGGGGCATGTCCTGAGTGTTTCGGCCTCGACCATTTTGGGCTTTGGGCCACGATCGGCGGATGAAATTCGCCAAATCGCCACCCGTCTTCATCAGTTCGAAGCGGACCAATGACGGGGTTTGTGGCTCACATCGCCCGACTGCGCCGTTTGTGGCCTTTTGCCTTGCCGGGTCCTCATGCCGGGTTTTCCCTGATGCCGGTTGTTGTTTTGGCAGGGATTTTGGCTGTTGTGGTGGTGGTCTCGCTTGGTATTGGCGGGGCGCCGATTGACAGCATTAAAATCCTTGGTCATTTGGCCCATAAAACGGGTTTGACGGGGGCCGGGATTGACGATTTTACCGCCCGTATCCTTGATAATTTGCGCCTGCCGCGCATTGTGCGCGCGGTGGTGATTGGCGGGGTTTTGGGCATTGCCGGGGCGGTAATGCAAAGCCTGTTTCGCAATCCCATTGCCGATCCTGGCATTATCGGGGTTTCGGCCAGTGCCGCCTGCGGGGCGGTTGCCATGATCGTGTGTGGTCCTGAAATTTTGGGGCGATTTTACCCGCTGGTGGGGCCATATGGTGTGCCGGTGGCAGCCTTTGCCGGGGCTGTTTTGGCAACCATGATGATCCGCGC
>JBNKVZ010000030.1:0-31561 GCA_050299455.1 Thalassospira sp. | reverse complement strand
CAGGATGGCTATACCGATGCGGCATTGATGTTGCTAATCGGCGTGGCGATTAATGCCATTGCCATCGCCGGGGTGGGTATTTTCACCTATCTTGCCAATGACATGCAGCTGCGCAGCCTGACATTTTGGCAAATGGGCGCGGTTTCGGGCAGTGGACGGGCCGATATGCCCGCCCTGTTGGTCATGCTGGCTGGGGCAGGTTATTTGCTGACATTGGGCACACCGTTAAACCTGTTTTTACTGGGCGAGGCCGAAGCCCGCCATTTGGGCGTGGAGGTAGAAGCCCTGAAGCAACGGGCGACCATTATCACCGCGTTGGTGGTGGGGGCGGCTGTGGCGGTTTCCGGGATCATTGCCTTTGTCGGCCTGTTGGCCCCGCACCTGGTGCGTTTGGTTTGCGGGCCGGATAACCGCACGGTTTTACCGGCATCGGCCCTGTGCGGGGCGATTTTGCTGGTGCTGGCCGATGCGGTGGCCCGCGTGATCGTCCTGCCGGCTGAATTGCCGATTGGGCTGGTCACGGGCATTTTTGGCGGGCCGTTTTTCCTGTTTTTGTTGCTGCGTGAAAAGAAAAGGCGGCGGATATGACCCTTGAGGCACAAAATGTGTCCTTTGATGTGCGGGGGCGTTCGTTATTAAGGGATGTTTCGCTATCGATACATCCGGGCGAGGTCCTGGCCGTGATGGGGCCAAACGGGGCGGGCAAGTCCACTTTGCTAAAGGTCCTGGCCGGAGAATTGGCCCCATCGTGCGGCCAGGTTGTGCAAAATGGTCGCAATATTGGCGATATCGCCGCAATGGAGCTGGCGCAGGAACGCGCGGTGATGCCGCAGGCGGCCTCTATGGTCTTTCCCTTTTGCGTGCGCGAGGTGGTGATGCTGGGCCGGGCACCCTTTCGCAAAATCTCGCCCCGCTGGCTTGATCTCAAACTGGTGGATCAGGCGATGGCACAGGCCGATATTGCCCACCTTGCCGATCAGCCCTATCCTGCGCTGTCGGGCGGTGAAAAGCAGCGTGTGCATTTGGCCCGGGCGCTGGTGCAGCTTTGGGCGGTTCCCGATATTGAGGAGCCACGAGAGCAATCATTTGAACGCGCATGGATGCCATACCGATATCGAAATAAACAGGTAAAACACAATAAGGCGGCGTCTATTGCACAGGCTTTGCCGGCTTTTTCAGAAGGCCCTTGTCGGTTTTTGCTGCTAGATGAACCAACCGCCGGGCTTGATATTGCCCATCAACATGCCTTGTTGCAAACGGCCCGTCAGGAAGCCCGGCAAGGCAAGGCGGGGGTTTTGATGATCCTGCATGACTTTAACCAGATCACCCGTTACGCCGATCAGGTTGTTTTGCTGCGTCAGGGGGCGGTTTTTGCCAGCGGTTCTGTCGATGATGTGATGCAACCAGCACTGTTAAGTGATTTGTTTGAAAGCCCGGTTCGTGCCGTGCCTGATCCGACCGGCGCATCCCCCATTCTGGTGGGGGATGTGGCCGTTTAACCGGGATTGCTGGATGATATTGCCTGAAGGCGTGAGGTCGCGTCAGGGGTGGATCTTGCGTCCTTCGGTGGCAAGTTCGCCCAATTTCTCGATGGTTTCAGCGGTGGCTGTTTCCATTTTGGCAAAATGGGCCAGCGCGCCGGCCATGTCCTTTTTGCGCCAGGCGGCCAGCGCGGCGGCCCCTTCGTCATGCATGGCCTGATGCGGGGCTTTTACCGCCTTAAAGGCCGGCAAATGGCGGAAGGGTTGGGAGGCCGGGCTGTCATACCATTTGCCAAATCGGCAGGTGGTTGATTGGGCCATGCTGTCATCATGTTTATCGGCCAGCCCGGCGAGAATTTCGGCAACCTGTTTGCAATAAACCGAATGGTCAGCCTTGGCACTGCGGATGGTGCGGTTAGGGATTTCATATTGCACCAATTCGCTAATCTGCACATCGATCAGCGTTTCCACATTGCCAATAACATCAATGATGCTGCGAATGGCGCTAACCTGATTGCCGGTTTGCTCGGCAATATTGGTAATGCCGGTTTGTACCGCATCGGCAGAGCGGGTTTGTTCGGTCAGGATCTGGGAGATATCTTCGATGCGGCGGGTGGAATCCGCCATTTTATCGCTGATATCCTCGATCCGGGTGGAAACCTCGCCAATAACCTGCTGGCCATTGGTCACGGCATCGGTGCCGCGTGCCATTGCATCAACGATATGGCGCATTTCATCTTGCAAATTGCCAATACGCTGGCGGATTTCCTCGGTCGCGCGGGCGGTTTGCCGGCTAAGCGATTTTACCTCGCCGGCCACCACGGCAAACCCTTTGCCTGCTTCGCCAGCACGGGCGGCTTCGATGGTGGCATTTAAGGCCAAGAGGTTGGTCTGGCTGGCAATATCTTCAATCGACTGCACAATTTCGCCAATCCGTTCGGAGGCCTCGGCCAGAATCCCCACCCGGTGCGAGGCATCGGACACGGCATTGGCAATTTCGTTCATGCCGGCAACGGCGTTTGATACGGTTTCCTGTCCATGACGGGTGGCTGAAATGGCTTCGGCGGCATTGGTTGCGGCAATGGTGCTGTTTTCATTAATGCTGTTAATGCCTGTCACCATTTCATCAACCGCGCTGGAAATGGAACGTGCGCGTTCATCCACCCGTTGCAGGCCGCGCATCATTTTGGCGTTGGAAATCACGCCGCTATTGATGGCAACCGACATATCCATCGTACGATCCAGCAATTTATCGGCAAATTCGGTTTCCGAGAGGGTCTTTAAGGCTTTGCTGTTGTGGCTCTGGCCGCGTGTTTGTGATGTGCCCTGTGTCTTTTGCGTGCCAGGCGGGGTCAGCAACAGGTGCAAATCAAACATCAGCGCGGAATTGGCCAGGGCCACCAATTCACCCGCCTGGCGGACATTCCAGCGAAATCGGCCAAAAATGGCCGTGGTCAGGCTGTGTTGGATATTTGCTAGGGCGGTCATGATGTGGGCGGGGGATATATGTGTGCCGACATGCAGGCGGGCCAGCTCTGTGGCCTGATCGCTTAATGTGTCGTCCGTTTTGCCGCTAAAAAGGCGCGTCCAGTGGACCTCAAGGGTTGAAACCAGTTTTTCACGGGTGTCATGGTCTGGCTTATGGCCGCTCAGGCCTTCGATAATTTGATAAAACTGTGTTGCCCGCTGTGTCATCGGGGCAAAAATCACATCTGAAATGTGCTGAAATTTGGCAAAGTCTTCTGTTTCCAGCTGAAACTGAGACAGGTGGTTCTCCACGACCGACAAAGTCATCCCCTTTGTGCTACCCCGATTGAGCAATTATCCCGCCCGGTTTGTTGTATGTGGTTGTTGGGCGGCAAAATTTTAGGGGCGGGAACCGGGCTTCGCAATCAAAAACGGATATCAGGGCGTTGGCGCAAGGCGGGTTGTGTCATTGTTATCCTGTTTGGCGGTGCCAATCGGCGGGTTGCCGCTGGCGATTAGCAACCAGTCGCGAAAGGCGCGCACGGCAAAGGTATTTTCCTTTTCTTCGGGATAGACCACATAATAGGCGTGCTGGTTGGGAATGCTTAAATCAAACGGGGCCAGAAGGCGGCCATTGTCCAGTTCCTCGCGGACCAGGAATTCCGGCATCAGGGCCAGGCCCAGCCCGGCGACGGCGGCCTGGATCACCATATGGAAATGCTCAAACCGGGGGCCTGCCAGGTCATCAACTGCGGGAACCCCGGCCGCGGCGAGCCAGTCCTGCCAGGCGGTGGGGCGGGTGGCATGTTGCAGCAGGGTGCAATTGCGGATGCGTTCCCGCGCAATTGGCAAATCATCGTTTTCTTTTAACAGTTTCGGCGCACATACCGGGATCAGGGTTTCGCCCATCAGGCGGTGAAATACACAGCCCGGCCAGTTGTCCTCGCCAAAATGAATGGCGATATCAATGGCTTCCTCGGCAAAGTCAAACGGGCGGATTTGCGTGATCAGGTTTAGCTGGATATCGGGCCAGGTGGCGCGAAAATCGCCCAGCCGGGGCACCAGCCAGCGCGCGCCAAAGGTGGGCAGGGTCCCGACATTGAGCATCCCGCCTTCGCCGCTATAGGCCATGACTTGCAAGGTGGCCGCTTCGGCCCGGTCCAGAAGGTCGCGGACCTGGGCGGCATAGGCATCGCCCGCCGGGGTAAGTTTAAGACGCTGGCGAATACGTCGAAACAGGTCACGCCCCAGATATTCCTCAAGCGATCTTACCTGTCGGCTAATCGCACTTTGGGTCACGTTAAGTTCTTGTGCTGCCTTGGTAAAACTAAGATGGCGGGCCGATGCCTCGAAAAACTGAAGGGCAGTAAGAGAGGGTAAAACACGGCGCATTTGTGGCACATCTTTCGCTAAAGTTCATTCTGAAATGGAATGATATGGTGCCAATATATCGTTTGCGATCCGCCGCGCCAAGCCCTAGCGTGTGAACGGCCCGGAAAGCGCCCTCGCGCCACCCGTGCACAACATAAACGGCGCTGACTGCGACAAAATGGAAGGATGTGACTTACGGTCTGTCACGTTTTTTCGGTGGGTGTTGCGTCTGTCATGAAGGTGGTATCCCGTGTGGGATCTGCGGTTTTGCCCCACAAAACATCATGGCGTGCCTGTGTTTGTGCTTTGCAAGTTCGTTTTTCGGGCCGAAAATTTGGGCAGTCTTGTGCTGTCAGCCTGCTGGATGGGGCAGGACATAACAATAAACGCAAATCAGGCCGGGGTGTTTTTCATTCCGGGTTCGTTTTAATATCGGGAAGTTGGCTTTTATGGGTGTGTCAGGCGATTTTTACGATGTCATTATCGTTGGTGGCGGCGTTGTTGGATGTTCGGCTGCGTGGCATCTTTTGGGGTGTGGCGACTTTAACGGTCGGGTTTTGGTGATTGAAAAGGATTCAAGTTATGAATTCTGCTCTACCGCCCTTTCAGCCGCCTCGATCCGTCAGCAGTTTTCCACCCCGATCAATATTGAAATGTCGGGTTATGGCATTGAATTTCTGCACAATTTGAAACGAGATGTCGACCCGGATGCGGATGTTGCCCTGCATGAAAAGGGCTATCTGGTCCTGGCCACACCCGAAGGCCGCGACATTTTGCACAGCAACCATCAAACCCAGCTTGCCCACAAGGCCGATATCGCCTGGATGGAGCCGGATGCGCTTAAGGCGAAATATCCGTGGATGAATGTTGAGGATCTGGCCGCAGGGTGCTGGGGCCGTACCGGCGAAGGCTGGTTTGATGCCTATTCCCTGCTCCAGATTTTCCGTCGCCAGGCCAAAAACCGTGGCGCGCAGGTGATTGACGGCGAAGTAACCGCCATTGCTCGTGACGGTGACCGTGTTACCGGCGTGACCCTGGCCGATGGGCGGCAATTTAGCTGTGATACCCTTATTAATGCCGCCGGGACCGGTGCCACCAAGGTGGCGCGCATGGCGGGGCTGGATATTCCGGTTGAGCCACGTAAACGCTGCATTTTCGTGTTCGATTGCCGGGATGCGGGCGATATTCTGGCATCCTGCCCGATGCTGATTGATCCAAGCGGCCTGTATTTCCGCCCCGAAGGCGACTATTTCATTACCGGCATTCAGCCACCTGCCGAACGCGATACCGAATGCTGGGATTTCGAGGTTGATCACAGCCTGTTTGACGAGATCATCTGGCCGGGCCTGTATCAGCGTTGTGAACGGTTCGAGGCAGTCAAGGTGGTGAATGCCTGGGCAGGGCATTATGCCTATAATCTGCTGGATCAAAACGCCATTGTTGGCCCGCATCCCGAATTGGGTAATTTCCTGTTTGCCAATGGCTTTTCCGGTCACGGATTGCAACAAAGCCCGGCTGTCGGCCGTGGTCTGGCCGAACTGGTCACAACAGGGCGTTATCAGACGCTGGATTTATCGGTGTTTGGGTATGAGCGTATCCGCGATAACGTCCCGGTCCGTGAACTGAATGTTATTTAATGTTTCGATGGTCGAACGATAACTGAAAATCGCCTCTCACAGCCGTTTTTGGCTTTGTCATCATGTGCCCGCCTTGGCCGGGCCGGCAAAGCCTTACCTTTGTAACCGGAGTAGCCCGATGCCCCGCGACGAGATTTCAGCCACCAGCAGCCTCCATGCCCGCCAGAAACAGTCTGTGTCATCGGGCATTCGGATGGTGCATCCGATTTATCTTGATCGGGGTGGAAATGCCGAGGTCTGGGATTGTGACGGCAAACATTATCTGGATTTTGTCGGCGGTATTGGTGTGCTGACATTGGGGCACCGTCACCCGGCCGTGATGGCCGAGGTGACTGCCCAGCTCGACCGTTTTACCCATAGCTGCTTTAACGCGTTGCCGCACGAACCCTATATCGCCGTAACCGACTGGCTGGCCGCCAATTGCCCGATTGAAGGCCCGGCAAAATCGATGCTGACCAATTCGGGCGCGGAGGCAATGGAAAACGCCCTGAAACTGGCGCGTGCCTTTACCGGGCGCAGTGCAGTCATCGCCTTTGATGGCGGGTTTCATGGCCGGACAATGGCAACCCTGTCCCTGACCGGTAAGGTGGCCCCCTATAAGGCGGGGCTCGGCGCCATGCCCGGCAGTGTACATCACATTCCCTATCCGTGCCCGGAATCGGGTGTGTCCGATGCGGATGCCCTGGCCGCGATTGAACGGCTTTTTAAAATCGTTGCCGAACCGCAATCATTTGCTGCAATGGTGATTGAACCGGTCCAGGGCGAGGGTGGGTTTCGCGCCTGTTCGCCCGGATTTATGAATGCGCTGCGCCAGCTTTGCGACCAGCATGGCATGATTTTGATTGCCGATGAGATCCAGTCCGGCTTTGGCCGTACGGGTAAAATGTTTGCTATCGAACATGCCGGTGTGTGCCCGGATATTGTGGTGATGGGCAAGGGCATTGGTGGGGGTTTCCCGCTGGCCGCCCTGACCGGGGCCGAAGATGTCATGAGTGCGATGGCACCGGGCGGCCTTGGCGGCACCTATTCGGGCAATCCGGTCGCCTGTGCGGCGGCACAGGGCGTTTTTAAGGCCTTTGCCAATGAGGATATTCTGGCGCGGGCCCATGCGCTGGGCCAGAAATATGCTGAACATATCGAAAAACTCCGCACCCTGCCGGGCGGCGACGTGATCGGGCGGATGCGTGGCATTGGAGCCATGCGCGCCTTTGAACTGGTTGATGGGGATGGCGCCCCGTCGCCAAAACGACTGCAAACTTTATTGCAACTGGCCCGTCAGAACGGGCTATTATTAATGCCAAGTGGTGAATATGCCAATGTGGTGCGCTTGCTTGCCCCACTGACCATCCCGTTTGACCAGGTTGACGCGGCGTTTGCCATTATTGCGCGTCTTTTACCTGCCCTTGCCGATGTGCAATAAGGGGTTAAATCAAGAACAGGATGGCAAATTGGTGAAACACCCAGCCAGACCCAAAAGGAAAGGGAGCTTATTGTGAGCCATACAAAGATTCTAGCCGAACTCGGCCTGTCCGATAATGTGGTTTCGGGCGGGACTCTGAAGGTCCAGACCCCGGTTGACGGGTCCGAGATCGCCAGCGTTGCCGAAACTGACCCGGCGGCAATGAATGATATTATTGCCAATGCGAAACGGGCCTTTGGTGACTGGCGTCAGGTGCCTGGCCCGCGTCGCGGTGAACTGGTTCGCCTGTTGGGCGAAGAATTGCGCGCCGCCAAGGAACCTCTGGGCCGCCTGGTGGCACTGGAATGTGGTAAAATCTATCAGGAAGGCCTGGGCGAAGTTCAGGAAATGATCGACATTTGCGATTTCGCCGTCGGTCTGTCGCGTCAGCTTTATGGTTTGACCATCGCATCCGAACGTCCGGGCCATAAAATGATGGAAAGCTGGCATCCGCTGGGTGTTGTCGGTGTGATTTCCGCCTTTAACTTCCCGGTTGCCGTTTGGTCCTGGAACACCGCACTGGCCCTGGTTTGCGGCAATGCCGTGATCTGGAAACCTTCGGAAAAATCCCCGTTAACCGCGCTCGCCTGCCAGAATATTCTTAAACGTGCGCTGGAGCGTTTCGGTGATGCGCCCGAAGGCCTGCATCAGGTTGTAGTTGGCGCACGCGACATTGGCGAAGCCCTGACTGACAGCCACGATGTGGCGCTGGTTTCGGCCACCGGTTCCACCCGCATGGGCCGCGAAGTTGGCCCGCGTGTGGCACAGCGTTTTGGCCGCACCATTCTGGAACTGGGTGGCAATAACGCCATGATCGTCACCCCGTCGGCCGATATTGATATGACGGTACGCGCCGTTGTGTTCTCGGCTGTCGGCACCTGTGGGCAGCGTTGCACCAGCTTGCGCCGGTTGATCGTTCATAAAGACGTTAAAGACCAGTTGTTGCCGAAAATCATTGCGGCATACAAATCGGTCAAAATCGGCGATCCGCTGGCCGATGGCACCCTTGTCGGTCCGCTGATTGATGAAGACAGCTTCAACAATATGCAAACCGCCCTTGCCAATGCCAAAAAGGATGGTGGCACCGTGCATGGTGGCGAGCGTGTGCTGTCCGATGAATATCCCAATGCCTATTATGTCAGCCCGTCGGTTGTTGAAATGCCCAGCCAGACGGAAACCGTGCGCAATGAAACCTTCGCACCGATCCTGTATGTCATGACCTATGAAACCCTGGAAGAAGCCATTGCGCTTCAAAACGGTGTTCCCCAGGGCCTGTCATCCTGCATTTTCTCGACCGACCTTCGCGAAACCGAACTGTTCCTGTCGGATGTTGGCTCGGATTGCGGTATTGCCAACGTCAATATCGGCCCGTCGGGTGCGGAAATTGGCGGGGCCTTTGGCGGCGAAAAGGAAACCGGCGGTGGCCGCGAATCCGGCTCGGACGCCTGGAAAGGCTATATGCGCCGCGCAACCAACACCATCAACTATTCCCGCGAATTGCCGCTGGCACAGGGTATCAAGTTCGATATCTGATCCATCCTGCCTGTCAGGATTAGGGCTTTGATCTCAAGCACCGTCAGCATTTCTGCTGGCGGTGTTTTTTTTGCCAGGGTGTTTTCGCGCTATATTGTTGTGAGGGTGTGTAATCACGGGTGGGATCTGAAACGTGATGGCGGATTCATTTAATAATGACGAATGTGGGGATTGGCAGGTAGAGCTGATCCGTTCACGCCGGGATCAATTGTTTGAAGGACCGGCAGAGCTGGTTGCGCATGAAGTCGTTTTGGCCGAGTTCGCGCAGAGATTTGGCTTTTCTGACCCCGAAACCGCGTGATTTTGAAAGTAGACACAAAAAAAAGCGGCACCCGAAGGCGCCGCTTTGTGATCTGCTTCAAAGCTTTGGCGATTAGCCGGCTTTGGAATACAGTTCAGCAACATAGTCCCAGTTGACCAGGTCGTTCAGGAACGCCTTGACGTAATCCGGGCGACGGTTGCGGTAATCGATGTAATAGGAATGTTCCCAAACGTCGCAACCCAGGATCGGGGTTTCGCCCTTGACCAGCGGGTTTTCGGCGTTGGCATAGCCACCGACGACCAGTTTGCCTGCGCTGTTGAGCGACAGCCATGCCCAGCCCGAACCGAACTGGCCAACACCGGCAGCGGTGAAGTCTTCCTTGAATTTTTCAACCGAACCGAAATCTTCGATGATTTTCTTTTCGAGTTCGCCAGGGATGTTGCCACCGCCATTCGGCTTCATCATCTGCCAGAATTCAACATGGTTGAAGTGCTGGCCAACCTGGTTGAAAAGTTTCGGGTTGGTTTTGTCTTCATAGGTTGCAACAACCAGTTCAGCCAGGGTCTTGCCCGAAGCGAGGTCGGAACCTTCCAGCAATTTGTTGCCGGTTTCGACATAGGCATTGTGGTGCTTGTCATGGTGGAATTCGAGCGTTTCAGCCGACATATACGGTGCAAGCGCGTCATAGGCGTAGGGGAGTGCCGGAAGTTCAAGAGCCATGATACAATACCTCGAATTTCGTTATCGTTAATCAGTGCGGGTCGCACGAAGCTCCCGCACCATATCCCCATTTGGTTGTTGTGTGAAAGTTAAATTGCCGTGCAACCCGTTGTTACAAGGTAATTTTGCTTTCATTTCATCCAAATGGAGGGTGAAACTTACCTGTCCCATCTATCTAGGACAAAGTTCGGTTTATGCAACGCCCTTTACAAAAGCATCATGTTGCCAATGTTGTTGCGTTGGAATGCTATGATAAAAAACGCGCCGGGCATTTGAGCGTTCCCGGCGCGCAAGATATTTTTTATGTCCGCAAGGGCGAAATCAATCGGCGGTTGGCCGCATCACCCCGTTTTCATCGCGTTTGAGCGGATAGGGCTGTTCGGGCAGGGGCGCGCCCGGGGCATCGGCCAGGGTCACACCATATTTCCAGTCTGCCGGTGCAATGGCAACATAGCGGGCATAGCCCCCCGTACCGCCCTGCGGCTTGGCAAAGCCGATTGAAATCAGCGCGCCGGCTTCGGGCACCTTGTCCAGATTGGCAACACCTTCGGCCTGGGTGAAGTTATTGTGCATCAGCCAATATTCGCCTTCCAGGTTGGGTGTGGCGTCCGTATCAAGCGGTTCATGGCCGTGAAACAGGATATGACGTTTGAGATGCAGGAATTTAAGCGCCTCAAGCCCGACACCGGGAAACGGTGTTTCGTTAAAGCTGGCGATATCATCCCAGCGTTTATACCAGTCTGATCGCACCATCACGACCGAGCCTTCGGGAATGCGGCCATGTTTTTGTTCCCAGTCTTCAATATCGGAAACATGCAGGAAATAGCCCTGATCCTTGGCGACCTTGTCGGCGATGTTGATGACCACAAGCGGACGCAGGCTATAGGTCGCCGGAAGGTCACTAATGGTGGCCCCCATCGGGTTCCAGTGCGCGGGCGGGTCCAGCTGGGTGCCATATTGGTCGGTTGGCAAATCATAGGCGGTGGCAACAAAGCCGTGTTTTGCATAGGTGAATTCTTCACCCACCGAAACATAACCCGGAATATCCTGCCCGGCGACGGCGGCCTTGAATTTGGCATTGCCAAAGCCCGGCCAGACCGGCTGTACCGGGGCGAAGGCATGGGTCAGGTCAATATATTTGGCGTCTTTAAAGGCCGCATCATAGGCGGGCCATAACCCGGTCCCGGTTTTGGTTCCGGTTGCTGATGCTGTTGTGGTTTGTGCCATCTGGCTGGTCTGGGCACAGCCGCTAAGCATTAGAAATGCCACCGGCAAAATCGCTGTTGTCAGCTTGTGTGAAATTCGCATTTTATGCTTCCCTGATAAACGTGTTTGAACGATTGCCGTTCCTGAACGCTATTGCCCTTTTTTGTTGGGCTGTTGGATATTTTCCAACATTTCAGGGTATTAACTCATAAATGCAGGGGATCAGGCAAGGCCTATGCGCCCCTTATTCCTTATAAAGGCTGACCATATTCTGAATATCGGTGCCCTGGCGGATCATTACGCCATATTCGCCCTTTCGCAGGCTGCTGATATTGATCTGGCAGGGAAAGCTGCCACAGGTCTTCTGCAATGCCATGCTGCCATCGGGATAGGTTAAAACAACCTCTCCATGCGGCGCATCGGATTGAATGGTGACTGTATCGGTAATGGCCTTCGGGGCAACCTTGATCGCAGCAAAAGCAGCTGTCGTCACTGACAAAAGACCGATCAGGGCGAGAACCACCGGTTTGCTGCGGAAAGACTTCGACATGGACGTCTCCTCGCATAATAACAGATGCGATAAACCGGCAGCGCGGGCAACAGACTGTCATGTTCCGGAAGAAAAATGCCGGGGCAGATATTGCATTCCTTTTGTGCCATTGGGCCAAAGCGACCCTTGTTTATCGTCGTTAGCCAGGAATATGACCGCCAATCTGGCGCTATTCGGGGCGCGAATGAGGCAATTCCATGCCGAAAAGGATAGGTGGCAGGTGGATTGACGCACGGGAAACACAGGGAAAAGCTGGCAAAACCCTGTTTTACAGGGATTTTTTGTGGATATTTTGATTTTTGCAGCCCGTGCCACAATTCGGGCAAAGGCGACATATTTTTTAATCCGTCCTGTGCTTCTCAGCCCGAAAAGGTGGCATGTAGCGTTTTTCGCCTGATGCGACGTTTCGTAAGGCCTTCATAGGGCCTTCGGGAGCCTTATTTGCTTGTCGCAGCCGGGACTCGCCCTGTTTGGGGAAAACGGGTGGTGAGCCCCCGGTTATTTAAACCGTTGCGGTTTTGGGTGGGCTGAGATGTTGTTGGTTGCGTGTCTTGCGAAGGGTGTCGGCAAGTGCGCGGGTGGCTGCTTCGGGGTTTGCCTGTCCACAAATGGCGGAAACAACGGCCAGTCCATCGGCACCGGATTCTAATACATTGGCGATATGTTCCTGTTTCAAGCCGCCAATGGCCACCGAAGGCAGTTTGCACAGGGCGGTTAGCTGTGTGAGGCCGTCAAACCCGATGGCGGGTTTATGGTCCGGTTTGGTGGATGTCGCAAAGATTGGGCCGATCCCCACATAATCGATAATGGTTTTGTCTATCTTGCGGGCCACGGCCTCTGACTCGATGGATAATCCCAGTATTTTGTCTTTGCCCAGTTTTTCCCGGGCCATTGAGGCAGGCATGTCGTCCTGGCCGATATGAAGGCCGGGGGCATCAATTGCGATGGCCGCATCGATATTGTCATTAACGATCAGGGGCACACCGCTTCCCGCCATCGCTGTCATCAATGCACGGCCAATTTCAATAAATTCGCGAGTGCAGGCGGTTTTATGGCGCAGCTGCACCATTGTTGCACCGCCCTTAATCGCGGCCATCGTGGTTTCCAGCATGGAATGATCCCGACACAGGTCGGGATCAAGCACCAGATAAAGTGAGAGGTCAAAATTCATGACAGGACCTCGATCCGGGCGTGGGTTTCAAGGGCGGTGCCATCCAGATTATACAGCGTATCAAGAAACGCCGTTGCAAAGCTGGCAGGGCCAGAAGCGGATTGTTCGGCCATTTTTCCGGCAGCGGCAAAACAGGCGAGGGCGGCAATTGTGGCATCCAACGGGGCGTTGGGCGCCGTTGCGGCAAACGCCCCGACAAGGGCGGTTAGCGAACAGCCCATCGCCGTGATTTTGGGCATCAGGGCGGACCCGCCGTGAATGCGGACAGATGCGCTGCCATCGGTGACAAAATCGCTGCTGCCTGTTACGGCGACAACGCATTTTTGTAGCTGTGCAAGGGTTGTGGCGGCTTCTTCGGCCTGTTCAACCGGGTCGCCACTATCCACTCCCTGACCGGCACTTTGCCCGCCGGCAAGGGCAATGATTTCCGATGCGTTGCCGCGAATAATGGTTGGCTTGAATGCCAACAGGGCGGCGACACTGTCACGGCGAAAACCGGTGGCAAAATGCGCCACCGGGTCGAGAATCCAGGGTTTTTGGGCACTATTTGCACCTTTTGCCGCCTCTTTCATGCCCGCCACCCATTCGCGAGACAGGGTGCCAATATTCACCGTTACTGCACCGGCAATGGCGGCAAATTCACCGCTTTCTTCGGGGGCATGCACCATCGCGGGCGAGGCCCCGGCGGCCAGCAGGGTATTGGCGGCAATATTCATCGCGACATAATTGGTAATGCACTGCACCAGCGGTGCGGTGTTGCGCATGTCGGTCAAAAGCTGGGCCGGGGAATGGTTTTGGTGTGTGTCAGTCATGGCAAGGCTCCCATGCAGGTGCGTTTGGAAACCCAGTTCGGTGCCGGAATGATGTTGAAACGCGCTTTTATGCGTTTGCACCCTCCCTACGCCAGTGTGAACTGGATCAGGTTCAACGGGTCACTGCGCTGTCTGGGTGTCAGCCGTGGCAGTTTCTCAGCCCCCTGTCGGGGCTCCCCTTGGTGAACCCGCAAGATGGGTTTTGTTGACCGTCCTGTCAATGTGCTGTTTTTTGCTTGGATATTTTTCGGCCATCCCACAGGCAAAAAGAAAGGCGGGCTGCCAAAACATCCCGCCTTTTCATGATATGTCTTTACCGGGCCAATCGGGCTAATCGGCTGCTTATTTGCGCCGTTCCATTGCCGCTTTCAGGGCAGCAGCCATTGCGCCACCACCGGCATCGCCGGCGGATGTTGGGCCGGCAGCACCGCGATTGCGGTCCTTGTTTCCCCCCTGGCGGCGGGGTTGGTTGCGGTCCTGGCTGTTATGGCGGGCGGAACCGGGCTGGCTGCGCTGTTCGCGGCGGTCCTGTGCCCCTTCATAATCCGGGTCCGATTTCATCGACAGGCCAATGCGTTTGCGCGGTGCGTCCACTTCCATCACCGTTACCGAAACGATCTGTCCGGCCTTAACCACTTCGCGCGGGTCGGCAACAAATTTATCGGCCAGCTGCGAAATATGAACCAGACCATCCTGATGCACGCCAATATCCACAAACGCGCCAAAATTGGTCACGTTGGTCACCGTGCCTTCCAGTTTCATGCCGACTTTCAAATCCTTGATTTCATTAACACCATCAATGAATTTCGCGGTCTTGAATTCCGGGCGCGGGTCCCGGCCGGGTTTATCAAGCTCGGCCAGAATGTCGCGAATGGTGGGCACACCAAACACGTCATCGGCAAACTTTTCCGGGCGCAGGGTTTTCAGGAAGGGTGAATCGCCAATGATGCTGGCAAGGTCACGCCCGCTTTCCTGGCTGATTTTTTTAACAACCGGGTAGGCTTCCGGGTGAACGGCCGAGGCATCAAGCGGGTTTTCACCGCCGCGAATGCGCAAAAAGCCCGCACATTGTTCAAAGGCTTTTGGTCCCAGGCGTTCCACCTTGCGCAAATCGGCACGGGATCGAAACGCCCCGTTGACATCGCGATAACCGACAATATTGCGCGCCAGCCCTTCGCTCAGCCCGGCAACGCGGGTCAGAAGCGGGATCGAGGCGGTATTAAGGTCCACGCCCACACCGTTCACGCAGTCTTCCACCACGGCATCAAGCGAGCGGGCCAGCTTGGATTCTGAAACGTCATGTTGATATTGGCCAACGCCGATGGATTTGGGGTCAATCTTCACCAGTTCGGCCAATGGGTCTTGCAGGCGGCGCGCAATCGAGGCGGCACCACGCAGTGACACATCAAGATCGGGGAATTCTTCGGCGGCAAATTGCGATGCCGAATAAACCGATGCCCCGGCTTCGTTGACGATCACTTTGGTTGCCTTGATTTGCGGAAACGCATTCAGCAACATGCCGGCAAGCTGGTCCGTCTCGCGCGAGAAAGTGCCGTTGCCAATGGCAATCAGCTCGATTTTGTGTTTTGCAGCCAGGGCGGCCAGGGTGTTGATTGCGCCCTGGACATCGTTACGCGGCTGGAACGGATAAACCGTTGCTGTATCCACCAGCTTGCCCGTGGCATCGACGACGGCAACCTTCACACCCGTACGCACCCCCGGGTCGAGGCCCATGGTGGATTTCTGCCCCGCCGGGGCTGCCAGCAACAGGTCTTTGAGGTTGTCGGCAAAAACCTTGATCGCATCTTCTTCAGCGCTGTCACGCAAATTGCCAAACAAATCCAGCTCGATCGACAGCGACAATTTGACGCGCCAGGTAAAGCGCACGGTATCGCTCAGCCATTTATCTGCCGGGCGGCCCTGGTTGCGAATGCCAACATGGGCGGCAATCACGGTTTCGGCCCGGCCTGGTTCGCCGCGCGGGCGGTCTTCGTCCTCGGCCCCCAGGGTAAGCTTGATTTGCAAAATGCTTTCATTACGTCCCCGGAACAAGGCCAGGGCGCGGTGTGACGGGCAGGTTTTGATCTTTTCGGAATGGCTGAAATAATCCGAAAATTTTGCCCCTTCGGCTTCTTTGCCTTCAATGACGCTGGCGGTAATTTCGCCATCATCCCACAAAAGCTGGCGCAGGCGGGCCACCAGGTCGGCATCCTCGGCAAAGCGTTCCATCAGGATCTGACGCGCGCCATCAAGGGCGGCTTTGGTATCGGCAATGCCTTTTTCGCCATCAATGAATTTGGCGGCTTCGGCTTCCGGGTCGAGTTGCGGATTTGCCAATAGCGCATCGGACAGCGGCTCCAGCCCGGCTTCGCGGGCAATCTGGGCTTTGGTGCGGCGCTTTTTCTTGTAAGGCAGGTAAAGGTCTTCGAGGCGGGTTTTGGTATCGGCCTCGTGAATGGCCTTTTCCAGTTCCGGCGTCAGTTTGTCCTGTTCGCGGATGCTTTCGATGACGGAAGCACGGCGTTCTTCAAGTTCGGTCAGGTAACGCAGGCGTTCATCCAGATTACGCAGTTGGGTATCGTCCAGACCGCCGGTCTTTTCCTTGCGGTAACGGGCGATGAAGGGCACGGTGGAACCTTCATTCAGCAATTCGATGGTGGCAAGGACCTGTTCGGGACGAACAGAAAGTTCTTCGGCGATACGCTGGGGAATGGAACGCATGGTTTCTCCTTGTTTTGCTCGTCCGCTTGAAATAGCGGCTTTCCGCCTTGCTGGAAAGAGCCAGTTTGCGGCAATCACAAGGCAGCTATCGTCTGCCGGGGCTTGTCGATTGCGGCTTACGGGGCTATCTGTTGGACAAAGCAGTGAAAATGCCGTGCAAGCGGCCCATACCGGAGGTCCCGATGGCCGGAAAATTTCGTGAAACCGTGGTGCAGCGCTCCAGCCAGTCCGTTCCCAAAACGGATGATCAAAACGCATCTTCTGCCGATCAAACAGCGGTTGTCGGGGCAGAACAGGCCCCGGATGTCACCGCGGTAGCAACCGATACAGAAGCCGAAGCCACACCCACGCCGCCTTTATCGCAAGATGCGATTAACGCCATTGCCGAAGCCAAAGCCTTTCGCGAAGCTGCCAAACGCGAAATCGGTGGCCCCAAAGGCCCCGAACCCACCCGCTTTGGCGATTGGGAACATAAAGGCCGCTGCATCGATTTTTAAAAGATAAAAATATTTTTCACAATGTTCGTCTATATCCTTGTTGAAATGCAGTTATAGTGTTGGATGGCGTTGACTGTGCTATACGATGAGTTGTATATTCCTTTTTGTTCTCTTTTAGTTCTGGGTGATTGAAATTGGGAGGTGACTGAAGTGCAGAGTGCATCAAGTTCAGCAATGGCTGTCGCCAACTGGTTTCTGGAAAAAAGTTGGAAGGACGGTCAGGGTTATCCTGTTTGTGATCAACTTAAGTTATACAAGCTTGTTTATTTGGCGCACGCTTGGCATCTTGCAAACGGCAAAGGTCCTTTGTTTGAGGAAGACATAGAAGCGTGGCCTCATGGTCCCGTGGTAAGGGATTTGTATATTCAGTTTAAAGATGCTGGTAGAGAAGAGATTAGAAGGCTTGGAGTTAATATTAGCGAGAGATCGGACGGTGAGTTCGAACTGGAAATTCCAAAAGTCAGAGACGCCTCTACGGTATCTTTCTTGAATTCTGTTTGGGATACATACAAAAAACATACTGGTATCGAGCTCTCAAATGCAACTCATCGTACAGGCGAGCCTTGGTCGATTGTGTCACATCTTCAAAGTGTGGATGAAAAGCCGACAATTCCCAATGATTTGATAGAAAAGGTGTTCAAGAAAAAAATATCTGAGAAGAGTGCAGCTAATGGTTCAAGCTGATAGCAGTGACACGCTTTTCATTTTTGATGATACGGACTCTGTGTCTGGTAAGCCTGATAGGTATACTGCAAAATTCTCAGACTTGAAGAATGTAGATTATGCTCAAGATATAAAATTAAGAAAACAGTTCTCTTGGGCCACTTTCGGTCTGTTGTCTGTATGGCTGGTTGTGGTTGCACTTTTGCTAGCATTCTCAAGTCGTTCCGATAGCGTAATGGTGGCGCTTATATCTGGTGCGACTATTCAAGTAATTGGTTTGTATTATATTGTTTTACGGTATATTTTTCCAGAACGGTCCCAGGTGTCGAATAATAATCAAGATTAAAGATATTTTTTCATTGTAATTATAAAAGGGTTAGAGGGGTGTTCTAACCCTTCTTTGGGTGATACTTTATACCCCGCGAATGGCCTTGATATTGGGGGCATACTGGCTGGGGCCGCCTTTGAAAGTGGCGGAGCCTGCGACCAGCACGTCGGCACCCGCCGCGATCACGTCACGCGCAATTTCGGGGTTTACCCCGCCATCGACTTCCAGGTCGATATGCCGTCCGGTTGCTTCGATCATTTTGCGGATGCGTTTGATCTTCTCAAGCTGGCTGGGGATGAATTTTTGGCCGCCAAAGCCGGGATTGACCGTCATCACCAGCACCAGATCCACCAGATCCATGACATATTCAATGACATTTTCCGGGGTTGACGGATTGAGCGACACGCCAGCCTTTTTGCCCAGGGACTTGATCAATTGCAGGCTGCGATGCAGGTGCGGGCCAGCTTCGGCATGGATGGTGATAATGTCCGATCCGGCATCGGCAAAGGCTTGGATATAGGGATCAACCGGCGCAATCATCAGATGGACGTCAAACACCTTGTCGGTATGCGGGCGCAGGGCTTTGACCACATCCGGCCCAATCGTGATGTTGGGCACATAATGGCCGTCCATGACATCGATATGGATGTAATCCGCACCGGCGGCATCAATCGCGGCGACTTCTTCGCCCAGCTTGGCAAAGTCTGCCGAAAGGATGGACGGGGCAATCTTGATGTTTGGCGTGGTCATGCGCGCAGGTCCTGATCATAGCAGGTTGAACAAAGGGGAAATCGGTCGCTGCTATAGCGCAATTTCCCCGCTTTGTCACCCGAACCCGCTATTTTACACAAAGCGGGCCCCGCCCAATGAAGGCCTTTTCGCTTTTAGGCGCGTTTTTTAACCAGCCGGGCACAATAAAAGCCATCCATCCCGCCCAGATCGGTCATATGGGTCGGCAAAATGCGCAATTCACCCGCCTCGGTGATGGCTTCGTCCCAGCCGCCCAGTTCATCCGCACGGATGGCCTTGCGTTCATAATTGGGATGATCGGCCAAAAACGATTTGATTTGAAATTCGCCTTCATCGGGCTGCATGGAACAGGTGCAATATACAAGCTCCCCGCCGACAGCCAAAACCCGGTCCGCCTGAAGCAGCAGTTTTTGCTGGATCGGCAATAGCGATTTCATCAGCGCGTCGTTTTGCCGCAACAAAATATCAGGATGGCGGCGAATGGTGCCGGTGGCCGAACAGGGCGCATCCAGCAGTACGGCATCGGCAATCGGTGCATCATCGGCAAGGTCGGTGGCATCCCCGGTGACAATGGCAGCACCTAAATCCACCCGTTCAAGGTTTTCATAAACCCGGCGCAGGCGCCCTTCGGATTTATCAACCGCAATGGTTTTAGCACCACGTGCCGCCAATTGCATGGTTTTGCCACCTGGGGCGGCGCAGAGATCATAGATGGTTTTGTCTTCGTAATGACTAAACAGGGTCGCAGGCAGGGCCGCGGCGGCATCCTGCACCCACCATTTACCGTCCTTATAGCCCGGCAGGTCGCGAATGCGCTGCCCGCTTTCCAGGCGGATGGTGCCGGTCGGCAGCAAGATGCCCCCCAGCTTTTCAGCCCATTCGGCGCGTTCTTCGGCATCGCGCACCGAAATATCCAGTTTGGCATGGCCCAGGCTGGCGCGCGCAATCTCGCGGGCCTGATCGGCGCCATAAGCCTTTTTCCATACCCCGCGCAGCCAGGCGGGAATGTTCAGTTGCCAGTCTTCCACCCCTTCGGGCAGTTCCAGCCCGTCACGCTGAAGGCCCCGCAAAACCGCATTGACCAGCTTTACATATTTGTGCAGCCCGGCATCGCGCGCCAGATTAACCGTGCTATCGACCGCGCCATGTTCGGAAACCTCCATGAAAAACAGTTGGGTGACACCCAGGCGCATGATGTTGGTCAGGCGGTTTGCCGTGCGGTCCTGCGGCGGATGATAGCGCGGGGCCAGGATGGCATCAATTTCGCCCAGATGGCGCAATGTGCTGCCCAAAAGCTGGCGTAAAAAGTTGCGGTCCCTTGAAGGCAGGCCGTATCCGTGTTTGGTCAGCAGTTCATCAAGCGTGACTTCACCGCCCCGCAATTCCTGCAGGGTCTTGAGGGCCAGCATGCGCGGGTCCGGAAGCACGGGGGCCTTGCTGTTGCGGCCATCATTGTGACGGTGGCTGTGGCTGTTTGAACGGCTTTCACGCACGGACGGGGTTCTCCTTGAATAATGTAACCGTTTAAGTAAGCGTGATGGCAAAGCGTGTAAAGCGTCTTGCCTGCAATTCAGCCCTGCCGCGAAACCGCTGGCAGGCGTTATGTGAAAAACCTTGCGGTTGCAGGCTGGCGCCGGTAATCCAGAAACCGGCTTTCATTTAACACGGGTTGATCCAATGTCCTTTGCCGCCCTTGCCGGTTTTTCTGGTGGTTTGCTGGTCGCATCGCTGCTGCTGACCGGGGTGGTGTTACGCTATTTGCGCAACAAAGCCATTCTCGATATGCCCAATCATCGGTCCAGTCACGCGGTGCCAACCCCGCGCGGCGGCGGCCTTGCCGTAACCCCCTTGTTGCTGGTGATGCTGGCCGGGGTCACGCTGTGGTTTGGTGCCGGGCCATTGGGCGGGGTGGTTTGGCCGCGCTGGGTGATGCTGGCTGCGGCCATCGGGCTGGCAGGCATTTGCTGGATGGATGACCGGCATGATCTGTCGGCACGGTTACGCTTTGGCTGTCAGTTTATTGCGGTCATTTGTGGGGTCACGGCACTTGATGGCCCGGTTTTGCAGGGGTTCGTACCCGTGTGGCTGGATCATGTGCTGGTGGTTTTCGCCTGGGTCTGGTTTGTGAACCTGTTTAATTTTATGGATGGCATCGATGGCATTTCCGGGGTCGAGGCAGGGTCCATCGGCGCGGGGGTGTTTGTCGTCTCGATTTTGGCCTTCACCCCGGCCTTTGTTGACCTTGGGGTGATTGGCCTTGGCATTACCGCGATCATGCTGGGCTTTTTGATCTGGAACTGGCACCCGGCCAAATTGTTTTTGGGCGATGTTGGATCTATCCCGCTGGGGTATGTGCTGGGGTGGCTGTTGCTGGAACTGGCATCGCGCGGGGCGTGGTTGCCGGCGCTTGTTTTTCCGGCTTATTATTTGTTTGATGCGACTTACACATTGGTGCGCCGTGCGCTTCGTGGTGAAAAGATTTGGCAGGCGCATCGCCAGCATGCTTATCAGGTGGCAACCGGGCGCGGCATGAGCCACGCTCTGGTTTCCTTTTTGATTTTGCTGGCAAATATCCTGTTGATTATGGTGGTGTTTGTGCCCTTGCCGCTGGTGATGGCCGGTGCGATTGGGCGTTTGGTTCTTGCCGCGATTATCGTATTGTTGTTGGTTGGTATTTTGCGTTTCTGGCCGGTGGCAGGCAAGCAAGGCTCGCCGGGTCAATAACGCCTGCTCATGCGACCTTTGCTTGACTTGGCCCGGGCAGAACGCGAAAAGATCGTAAGATGATAAAAGTATAATGCAGCCTGCCATGCGGTGGGATGCAGGAAAGTGGTTTGGGAAATATATGTGGCGATTGATACAGCGTAGCCAGGTGGCATTTGCCCATGACGTGATCATGGCAGCGATTTCCTTTCCGCTGGCCCTGTATCTGCGTGTTGGCGATGCCCTGCCTTATTTTGTGCCGCAAAATATGGTGCTGGCAACATTGGGTTTTGCCGTGCTGTCGGGCGGCATTTTCTGGATGTTCGGGCTCTATCGCGGCATTTGGCGCTATGCATCGCTGAATGATCTGTCGCGCATTGCCAAGGCGGTCACGCTGGCGATTGCCGTTTTATTTGCCGTGCTGTTTTTAACCACCCGTCTGGACTGGCTGCCGCGTTCGGCCCCGATCATTCAGTGGTTTTTGCTAATGGCACTGTTGGGTGGGCCGCGCCTGGCCTATCGCGTGATCAAGGATCGTTCGATGTCGCGCGCCCTGTCAAGACAGGGTGAAAGCCGCATTCCGATTTTGCTGATCGGGGCGGGCGATGAATCCGAGGCGTTTATTCGTGAAACCCGTCGTTCGGCTCTGGCCCCGTTTGATGTGGTGGGCATTGTCGGCCTGACCAATGGCCGGGTGGGCCGAAAAATGCACGGTGTACAGGTTCTTGATATTGTCGATAATCTGGAAACCGTCCTTGAAAAGCTGGAAAAATCACGTTTGCAGCATCGCCCGCGCAAGCTGGTTTTAACCGGGAACGCCTTGCGCCACCCCAATGTGGGCAAGTGGGTGGAAATTGCTGATCGGCGTGGCATGGTGCTGTCACGCTTGCCCAAACTGGGTGATTTGCGCGATGGCATCTCCGACCCGCTGCAAATTCGCCCGGTCGCGATTGAAGATTTGCTCGGCCGTCCCGAAGCCCGGCTGGACCGTGAGAAAGTACGTCAAATGATTGCCGGTCGCCGGGTGCTGGTCACCGGGGCGGGGGGCTCAATCGGCTCGGAACTGGTGCGCCAGATTGCAAGTTATGCTCCGGCCCATCTCTGCCTGTTTGATGCCGGGGAATATAACCTCTACGCCATTGATATGGAGATGTCGGAGAAATATCCCGACCTGCCCCGTTACAGTGTTTTGGGCGATGTGCGTGACAGGGTGCGCCTGGATCAGGTTTTTGCCATTGAAAAACCCGACATTGTGTTTCATGCGGCGGCCTATAAACATGTGCCTTTGGTCGAACATAACCCCAATGAGGGCATTTTGACCAACACCATCGGCACCCGTAATGTGGCGGAAGCCTGCCGGGCGGCTGATGTTGAAACGATGGTGCTGATTTCGACCGACAAGGCGGTAAACCCGGCAAATGTGATGGGGGCATCGAAACGGCTGGCGGAATGTTATTGCCAGGCCCTGGAAACCCTGAGCGACGAAGAACGCGGCAAAACCCGGTTTGTTACCGTGCGGTTTGGCAATGTTCTCGGCTCTACCGGGTCTGTGGTGCCGCTATTTCGCCGCCAGTTGGAGGCCGGTGGCCCGCTGACCGTGACCCATGAAGGCATTACCCGCTATTTCATGACGATTGCCGAGGCGGTTGAACTGGTGTTGCAGGCCGCAGAACTGGGCCGCCAGGGTGTGACCGCCGGGGGCAAGATTTTTGTGCTTGATATGGGACGGCCGGTTAAAATTGTTGATCTGGCCCGGCAAATGATTTTGCTGGCCGGTTTGCGCCCTGAAACCGATGTGCAAATCAAGGTTACGGGGCTGCGACCGGGCGAAAAGCTTTATGAAGAACTGTTCCACGATTCCGAACCCCCCCAGCCCACCGCGACCGATGGTGTGTTGCTGGCCGCACCCCGTGTGCTGGATTATAGCCTGATCAAATCGGTGCTGGACGAATTGGCCGAAAGTGCGCAGGCGCGCAATTCCGAGAGGACATTGGAACTGGTGTCGCAATTGGTGCCGGAATTTCAACCGCCTGAGATTGGCGTCAGTTCAATCCTGGCCCGCCAGCAGGCCGAGATTGCCAGCCGCGCAACCGGGGCCGCCCAGGGGTGATGGAGCACTGCCTTAAAAACGGGCAGGTTCCATTTGTGATGACGAGATAGCCGCCTTGCAACAATTCGGGGTCCACATTTGACCCGTTGCGTGTTATTGCTCCGCCCGAAATCGGGCCGGGCCCATTAATGATGGATATTTCCGGAAATTGTCTCCGTGAAACCATGATTAATGCGCCCGGGCCATATTGCTGTATCTGTTCCTGCATGAAAGCGAAGCCAAGATGACTGCCCGTATTGCGCGCGCGCTGATTTCCGTTTCCGACAAATCCGGTCTGGTTGAATTTGCCAAATCCCTGCATGAAAAGGGTGTCGAAATCCTTTCGACTGGTGGCTCTGCCAAGGCGATTGAAGCGGCCGGTATTCCGGTCAAGGAAGTTGCTTCCCACACCGGTTTTCCCGAAATCATGGATGGCCGCGTTAAAACGCTGCATCCGAAAATTCACGGGGGTCTTCTGGGCCGTCGTACTGTCGAAAGCCACATGCAGGCCATGACGGATAACGACATTACCCCGATCGACCTGGCGGCGGTGAACCTGTATCCGTTTGAAGAAACCGTTGCCAAGGGTGCCGATTATGACACCTGCATCGAAAATATCGATATTGGCGGCCCCGGCATGATCCGTTCGGCAGCCAAAAACCATGAATCGGTAACGGTTATCGTCGACCCGGCCGATTATGACCGCGTGATTGCCGAAATGGGCGATAACGATGGTGCGACCACCTATGAAACCCGCCGCGCCCTGGCAGCCAAGGCTTATGCCCGCACCGGTGCCTATGATGCGGCGATTTCAACCTGGTTTGCCGGCCAGCTTGGCGAAACCTTTCCGCAGCGTTTGAATGTTTCGGGCGAGCTGAAACAGACCCTGCGCTATGGCGAAAACCCGCACCAGCAGGCGGCGTTTTACACCAACGGTAAAAACCGCCCGGGTGTGGCAACCGCAACCCAGCTTCAGGGCAAGGAACTGTCCTTTAACAACCTGAATGACACCGACGCGGCCTTTGAACTGGTGTCCGAATTTGCCGAAAAACCGGCTGTCGCGATTATCAAACATGCCAATCCCTGTGGTGTGGCCGAAGGCGAAAGCCTGATTGATGCCTATCACAAGGCCCTGTCCTGTGACCCGGTTTCGGCATTTGGTGGCATCATTGCCGTTAACCGCACGCTGGATGCTGCAACGGCCGAAGAAATCGCCAAACTGTTTGCCGAAGTCGTGATCGCGCCGGATGTCGACGATGCTGCCAAGGCGGTTTTGGCCGCGAAAAAGAACCTGCGTGTTCTGATCACGGGCGGCATGGCTGACCCGGAAGCCGAAGACATGACCCTGCGTTCGCTGGCAGGGGGGTACCTGCTTCAAAACCGCGATGCAGGCCGCGTAAAACGCGAAGAGCTGAAGGTTGTTACCAAACGCGCCCCGTCCGATCAGGAACTGGATGATCTGTTATTTGCCTTCCGCGTTGGCAAACATGTGAAATCAAATGCCATTGTCTATGTCAAAGAAGGCAAGACCGTTGGCATTGGTGCCGGTCAGATGAGCCGTGTTGACAGCTCGCGCATTGCCGCATGGAAAGCTGAAGAAGCCAGCAAAAATGCCGGTGAAGAAACCGTGCGGACCACAGGCTCTGTCGTTTCCAGCGATGCCTTCTTCCCGTTCGCCGATGGCCTACTGGCCGCAGTCAAGGCTGGTGCAACGGCTGTGATCCAGCCGGGGGGCTCGATGCGCGATCAGGAAGTGATCGATGCAGCCGATGAAAATAACATCGCGATGGTCTTTACCGGGATGCGCCATTTCCGGCACTAAGTTTTAGGCCCTTTTTCGGGCTTGAATGAAAAACGGCGGCCTGTCATGCGGGCCGCCGTTTTTGGTTTGATCATTGTTTCGTCGTCAATGGTCAGGATTGTGGCTTTTGGCCGGAGGTGAGTGTTTCATCCCCTTCAATCGTCGTTCCCGTCATTGAAACAGCCAACGGGGCGGCGGGTTTGCCTTTGATGTCCGTTTGGCCGTGATCGCTGTGCGGGTGATTGTGCAGGCGTAGCGGCGCGCGCCAGTCAATCGCACCGAACGAATGGCAGGACGGGCAAATAACCGACCATTTACCGGTTTCGGCACCACAGGCGCCACAGCGCCAGTCCGGGTCCGGGTTGGCGTGGCTGGCCTTGACCAGCAATTCGCGGGCCTTGGCCGGGTCCTGTTTTTCGGCAAATTCCAGATCGGCGAGCAGGCGGTAATGGCGGGCCTGGGCATTTTGGGCAATGGCCTTGTCCAGGTTGCTGCGCGCCATGCCCCATAATTGTGCTTTCAAGGCGGCCTCGGCCAGCAAAAGCTGGCTTTCGGGATGGTCGGTTTTGCCCGCAATCAGCTTTTCAACCGCCTTGACCTTGGCCAGGGCATCACCCTCCAGGGTTTGCAGATAAAGCTGACCCAATGCGCCATTCGGATTGAGCTGCCAGCTTTGGCTGACGATATCGCGGGCTTTGCCCGGCTGGCCGACTTTGACGTAAAGTTCGGTCAACAGAATGGCCGCCCCGCTGTAATCGGGATGCGCGTTCAGGGCCTTGCGCAGAAGTTTAACCGCTTCGCTGTTTTCACCATCGCGAATGGCATCTTCGGCCTTGGCGGTAATCAGCAGGGCACGGCGGCGCGACAATTCGTCTTCCTTGAAAATGTCGGCCTTTTGCGCATCAACCAGCAGGGTCAATGCGCGGTCCCATTGTTTGGCCCCCAACAGCAGGTCAAAATAGGTGACCAGAACGGATGGATTGCGCGGCCGCAGGCGATGGGCACGCTCGGCATAATCCAGGGCGGCTTTGCGATCATTCGCCTTGAGCGAGAGTTGCAGCAAACCGCGCAGGCCAAAGAAGGCTGAATCGGTTGATTTCAGCATTTCTTCAAACTGGTGGTGTGCGGCTTTGTCATTGCCTTCAAGTTCGGCGGCCTGTGCGGTTAACAGGCGGGTGAGGGTGTCATCCTCAAGGTATTTATCGACCGCGCGGGTATGTTTAAGGGCCTGACGGACATCGCCCGAGGCCAGTTCCAGCAGCCCCATCGTTAAGGCCTGCTGGCCCTTTTTCCGGCGACGGCTGCCCAGCATACGGCCGACCCAGCCCGGTGAGCGCGAAATGACAAACCAGATGCGCCACAGCACCACCAGCACAAAAACCAGTGCCAGCACGGCCAGTAATACCATGCCAATCGAGCCATCAAACCGGTAACCCAGCCAAATGATGGTCATGGTGCCGGGATTATTGGCAAACCAGACCGTCCCTGTTACCAGGGCGGCGGTGATCAGAACAAAGATAACCAAACGGATCATTGGGCGGCCTCCGATCCGGTGGGGGCTTTGCCGGTTTTATCTTCCTGTCCGGTCAAAAGACCAATGGCGTGACGGCTGAGAACATCAATAGCTTCATTAATGGACTGGCGTGCACGGGCTTTTTCCAGCCACGGGGTAAGGGCGGCCTTGGCATTGGTGCCTTCCACCCCTTCAAGGGCGGCAATCGCCTTTGCCAGATTATCCTCTGCCAGCCCCTGTTCGGCAGTGACCAGGCGGCCATCAAGCGTATCCTGACCAACGGCATCGATCCGACGGATGGGGAACAGTTTTTTCAAATTCGCTACCGTCGCGTCCCAAATCCCGCCGGAATGATCATCGCTGGCGGCCTTAACCGCATCGTCTGCGGCGACGGGGAAGGATTGCCGTAATTGTTCAATGCGCGGTGCACCCTTGGCGGCAAGCGGTTGTAACTTTTCGATCTGTTTTTGGACGATGGTATCGTCCGACCCGCTACGATTAAGCTGGTTTAATGCAATTTCAAACGGGCCGCCGCGCTCTGCGGCATCGCGCAGCAGGGCCACACCAATGCCAATGGCCTGGCCGCGCCCGGCAATGCGCAGGCCTTCGGTTGCTTTCAGTTCGTCCTCAACGGTGGCCATGCGTGCGCTCAGGTCGCGCATTTCCTTGGCAACACCGGAAAGTTCGGATTGTACACGGGCCACTTCGTCAATCGGGGCGGTACGGGTTTCAAGCTCGCCAAGGCGACGGGCGACCGAATCGTTAAGTGCGCCTCCGCGCTCCTGATCAAGCCGTTCGCGCAGGGCGTTAACCGACCCTTCCAGTCGTGACAGGCGCGATGTCAGGTCGGTTGCAACAACAACATTTTGCGCCTGTGTATCGGCGGTATCATCGCTATTTGAACTTGCTGATGCTGTTGTATCTGCGTTTGCAGGCGCCGACATTGCGGTATTTTCATCGGTTGCGGCTTGGCCGCTATTTATGTCGCTATTATCGGCATTATCGGGCTTGGCGGTGTCGGCTGCCATGCCGCCGGCATTGTCGGTGTTGTCA
This sequence comes from Thalassospira sp., assembly GCA_050299455.1. Lineage (GTDB taxonomy): Bacteria > Pseudomonadota > Alphaproteobacteria > Rhodospirillales > Thalassospiraceae > Thalassospira. Next base: position 3,774 of record JBNKVZ010000030.1, on the reverse strand, counting down.
CGCGCGCCAATATTGGTGTTGCTGTCCGGGGTTTGGCTGTTTGACGCAGAAGTAGTCGTGCCCGCTGTGTCCTCAGGCGAGGATTGTGGCATTTCAGCGGTGTTCTGAGCACCTTCGGGGGCCAGGGCATCCACTGTGCTTTGCGGTAAAATGTTGCTGAGGGTCGGTTCGGCCTGTTTCCACCACATGGTCCGGCTTGCCCAGCCCAGGGCAAGGACGATGCCAATGATAATCACCGCCCAGATCACAACCATGATGGCGGGTTTGCCAGCCTTTTTGCCTTGCGGCGTGCCTTTGCCGGGTGCTGCATTTTTATCGCCGGGCTTTTGACTGCCAGCGGAGGTGCTGCTGCCGGCCGATGAGCTGGCACTGGAGGCAGATGCAGCCGGTTTTGTCCCAGCCGTGCTATTGCCAGTACCAGCAGAAGAACTTCCCGGCTTGGCGGCCTTTGTGTCGGATTTGGCTGGCGCGGTTGCGCCGGTTGTGCCCTTTGCGCCCGGTGCGCCTGTCGCGCTGGACGAGGAAGCCGCGCCGGATGCCGGTTTTGAGGTTGTATCATGTGATGAAGATGTCGATTGCGCAGCACTGGCATTGCCCTTGCTGTCGATCGAAATCGTATCCTGCCCCTTGGAAGGCGTCGCGGAAGTGTCGGTTTTTGGCGTTTCTGGTTTTTTCACGGTCGGACCATTGCAGTTTGCGGTTGTTCCGATACGCCCACTGGCGCAGGACATTCAGATGATAGCGTTATCTAGTTCCAAAAGCAGGCTTTCCTGTGTCGGCTGGGCCGAGACCACAATCTTGCGCCATGTCAGGCTGGCAAGGCGGTCTTTCACGGCGGGGCTGAGACACAAGGCAGTTACATTTGTAAGGGCCCCTTTTGCATTATGGTGTTCCAACAGCTTAACAAAGGTTTCAGCCGTGCGGGGAGAGAAAAATAACACCGCATTGATTGTTCCGTGCCACAGACCATCGATCACCGGTTGGGGCAGGCTGGTTGCGGCATGGGCTTCGTAAAGCGTTTGGCGCTGTATTACGTAACCTTTTGAGGCAAGCATTGTTCCCAAATCGCCTGCGACTTTGCGGGCCGCAGGATGATAAAGCGTCCCGTCATCGGGCGAGATCTGGCTTGTGATCAGCCGGGCCAGGTCGTGAATGTCGCCATTGGCACTGTAAACTTTGGTAAAGCCTGCCTTGCGGGCCGTGCTTGCCGTTGCATTGCCCACGGCCAAAACCGGCAGGTCGCGTTGCGCATTGTGGCGCGTAAAGGCGCGGACACCATTGGCGGAAGTGAAAATAAGGGCCTGCACGCCGGTAAGGTTGATTGTGGATTGATCAGCGGGCAGGGTCGGAAAATCGATTGTCAGCATGGGGGCGTGGCAAATGTCATAACCGCGCTGCTTCAAGAGCGTGCCCAGATCACCGGAATCGGTTTCCGGCCGGGTATTCAGGATCGTTTTCCCCATCATGGCATCATCCTGTATTTTGACCATTCCGCCCGGGGGCGGAATGGTTCACGCTGATTGGTGACGGTGAGGGCCATCTTTCAGGCAAGGATGAAATCAGGCCCGCCGCGTTCCTTCAATTCGTTGCCGGCATCGGTGCCAATGCGGTCCGCCCCGGCAAGATCCGGGTTTTCAAGGCTGCGTTCGGCATCCAGCCATTCGCTGCCATCCGGGCGCACGATGGTGACACGCAGGCGCATGGTGCCGTTTTCATCAATTTCGGCTAGGGCGGCGATGGGGGTTTTGCACGATCCGTCCAGGGCGCGCAGGGCGGCGCGTTCGGCGGTAATGCGCAAATCGGTTTCATGGCAATGCAGCGAGGACAGCCAGTTTGCGACCTTTTCATCCCCGTCGCGAATGGCAAGGCCCAGTGCCCCTTGCCCGACAGCGGGCAGCATGTCGTTTTCGGAAATGACATGGGTGGCAATTTCCGGGTGGCCCAGGCGGTTTAGCCCGGCCATTGCCAGAAGGGTGGCATCGGCCTGGCCTTCTTCAAGTTTGCGCAGGCGGGTTTGCACATTGCCCCGGAAGGTTTCGACCTTGAGATGCGGGTATTTGTGCAGCACCATTGCCTGGCGGCGCAGCGATGCGGTGCCCACGACCGCCCCGGCAGGCATGTCGGCGAAATTTTTATATTTGGTGGAAATAAAGGCATCGCGCACATCTTCACGCGGCATAATCACCGGCATGGCAATGCCGTCGGGCAGAATGGTCGGCACATCCTTGATGCAGTGAACGGCCACATCGATTTCGCCATTCAGCTGGGCTTCGTCGATTTCCTTGGTAAACAGGCCCTTGCCGCCAATTTCCGAAAGGGCGCGGTCTGTGACCCGGTCGGCTGTTGTGGAAATAACAACGACCTCGATGTCGCCTTCTGCCGAAATTTCGGGATTCGCCTTTGCCAGCAAGTCGCGAACTTCATATGCCTGTGCCAGGGCGAGGGGGGAGCCACGGGTGCCGATGCGAAGTTTTACGGTATCAGTCATGGTGCCGGTTATTCATCCGAATTCAGTGGTTAAACAAGGTTTGCACGGTTTTACATGGTTTTGAACGGTATCGTTACGATGTCGTTTTGCGATCATTCACGACCATGCCTTTCGTTACATGCCTGCACCCTAGACTGCGACCCATGCCCCTGCATAGGTCCAATATGGCCCATGACGCGGAATAATGGCTGTCATGTTGCCTTGATCGGCTGCAAACAGTCAGCAAAGGGTGGCAAGGCGTGTTAGTTTGGGCTACATCATCGCCCACAGGCCTGCCTTGATCGGGCGCAAACCAGTGATAGCCGGAAATCAAATTCCATGAATGTTCTTGGTATTGAAACCAGTTGTGATGAAACGGCGGCTGCCGTTGTAAATGACAAACGCGAAATTCTGTCCAACCGCGTTTTAACCCAGCTGGAAGACCATCGTCCCTATGGCGGGGTTGTTCCCGAAATTGCCGCGCGCGCGCATCTGGAACATATCGACCGCCTGGTGGCAGAGGCAATGGATGATGCCGGGTTGGAATTTGATGACCTGGATGCCATTGCCTGCACCGGTGGGCCGGGCCTGATTGGCGGGGTTATGGTCGGCACGATGACGGCAAAATCCATTGCCTTTGCGGCCAACAAACCCTTTTTGGCCGTGAACCATCTGGAAGGCCATGCCTTAACCGTGCGTCTGACCGATGATGTTGCCTTTCCCTATTTGCTTTTGCTGGTATCGGGCGGGCATTGCCAGGTTTTGATTGTTGAAGGGGTGGGGAAATATCGCCGCATTGGTACGACGATTGACGATGCGGTGGGCGAAGCCTTTGACAAAACCGCCAAGATGCTGGGCCTGGGATATCCCGGTGGGCCGGCCCTGGAAAAAATGGCGGAAAATGGTGACCCGCAGCGTTTTCGTTTGCCCCGGCCATTGCGCGGGCGCGAAGGATGCGATTTTTCCTTTTCGGGGCTGAAAACCGCTGTTCGGGTGCATCTGGATGGTTTCCCGGTGCCCCAGCGCACGGATGAGGTCAAGGCCGACTTAGCTGCGTCCTTTCAGCGTGCGGTGGGCGAAACCCTGATTGATCGGACCAAAAACGCGATTTACCAGTTCATGCGCGAATATCCCGAAGGCAAAACGCTGGTGCTGGCGGGCGGGGTTGCCGCCAATAAATATTTGCGCACCCGCTTGACCGAGCTGACGGACAAGGCGGGCATGCAGCTTGTGGCGCCGCCCTTGCCACTTTGCACCGATAATGCCGCCATGATCGCCTGGGCCGGGCTGGAACGGTTTCGCCTGGG